>JAKJGA010000022.1 GCA_022704645.1 Spirochaetota bacterium | reverse complement strand
AGTTCTTTTTTAAAAAGTATTTTACCGGAGATTATCAAAAACATCTCCAGACAATAAATGATAATCTATTCTTTCTTCAGAGAGAAAATGAACTTCTTTCTCCTTCTGAAATAGTTGAACCATATTCATCCGGATATTTGAACAGATCAAATGATGAATCCGTTTTTATTGAGCTTACAAGAGGATGTTATTATAAATGCAGTTATTGTAATTATTCAAGATTCGGAAAAAAAGTAAGAGAGCTTCCTTCATCAATACTGTTAGATTCACTCAAAAACAAAAAAAGACCATTGAAAGAAGTATATATTCTTTCTCCTTCTTTTAGAAACAGAAAAGATTATCGTCTTATTCTTGAAGAATTGTCGAAATTGAAACCTAAAGTTTCTATTCATACTGAACTTAGGACAGAAAGCATAAGCAAAGCAGATGCAATACTGTTAAAAAAAGCCGGAGTAAATTCTCTTGAAGTTGGAATACAGACTTTTACTGAAAATGCATTAAAGCAGGCGGGCAGAAAGTCAGAGAAGATAAAAGCTCTGGAAGGATTAAAAAATTTGAGATCTGCCGGCATATCTTTAAAAATCGGGATGATCCCTGGTTTACCAGGAGATTCTATCTTATCTTTCATGCAGGGTGTTGCAGAATTAGTTGAAGAAGGTTTTGCAGAAGAAATTGAATTCTATCCCCTAATGGTTCTGCCCGGAACTGCTGTCAGGGATTATTGTGATACCAACGGATATAAATATATGAAGAAGCCTCCTTATTATTTTTTAAAAGGAGGTGAATTTAATGAAGAGGATATTTTTGCGGCAAAGCAGGAAATAGAAAATATAACCGGATTTGAAGTTTCATCAAAAAAAATTCCTGATTTTACTTCAGATGAAAATTCAATATTTGTAAAAGGAATAAAAACTGATTCAGCAAAAATCGAACAAATATTAAAGAAGAAAGATTTTATTGATACAAATGTTTTTTCTTTTCAAATCAATATGTTAAAGAAAACGGATTCACAAAAGGTTTTAAAGCTTTTTTCGGAATATGAGACTGAATGGGAACTTCTCAATATAATTTTTACGGGAGATTTCCTCATAAAGGAGAATCCGTCATTATTTGAAGAGAAAGAGCATTTTTTCAGAAGAATGCATTATTATGATAATACTTCAACGGGAAGAAAAAAACAGTATTATCATGTTACGGAGGATATTGGTTTTTTTGAAGAAATTAGTGATAAATACTTTTTAATTGAACCTCTTATGAGACTTTCAGGGAAGAATATCTCATATATTAAAAGTATAGATAATCCGCCATTAATAATTTCTTCAAAAGGAATATATTCTGATAATAGAAAACTGATTTCTGAGAAATATGCTGAGTATTATGACTGTATTTCTTTCGAAGACAAGAATGAAATGAAAATGTTTTATTCTGATATTGGAAAAGAGATTTCTGAATATTATTTCAGATCAAAGTTCATTTCTGTCTGAATAGGTAATATCAATATCTTTTAAAAGCTGAATATCCTCAGGATTTGCCACGTTGCTTGAACAAATATCAATTTCCAGCTGATCAGCAAAAATTTTAAAACCATTAAGAATTTTTATTCTGTCTTTGAAGCAATGCAGGCACATTGTAAGATGTTCAGAGAGAATAACAAGACGGAAATCAAAATGTGATATTAGATTCAGAATTTCGGAACTGATATAACAATCCGATATAGCAAGGGAAACGGAACTGTTGGAAATAAAAAAATCTTTGGGAATATCAAATTTCCCTTCGCTAATTTCAGTTTCATTAATAGAAATAAAAACCTTTTTCTCCGGAAGTATCTTTTTGATCAGATTAAGATAATCGATAAAATCTATTTCATGAAGTTTTGGAAGAACAATCGAACTGTTATCCTTTTTCGTTAACTTTGAAACTGAGTTTAAGAAAAGTTCAGCTATTTCAATAGAAGAAATTATACTGTTTAAAAATCTGAAAGATGAAGAAAATGAAGAATAAAAATTATTTAGAGAAATGAAAACATATTTGTTAGGCTCAGGACCGGAAATATACTTCTTTTCAAAATTATCTTCAAAAAATTTATTTTCTATCAAATCAGGATATTTTATTATATTTTCGGGTTCTTCCTTTCGGGATATTTTTTTGTTTAAGAAGGAACATTTTTGCAGAAGATTGTCTATTTCACCGATAATTGCCCGAGGATTCTTTTTGTTGAAGAAAATTATCGAATCAGCAAATTTCAGATGAACAGGAAGATGTGAAAAAGCTTTTTCAATTTTTCTGCATATTTTCCGGTATAGAGTCCGGCATTTTTCATCATTCACGGAAAAGTCTATTATACTCGGAAACTTAATTATAAAATTATAATCGGATATATCACTTACCGAAATAAAAGTATCGGTTGAAAAGTTTGTTTCACATGTTTTTTTTATAATTATCTTGAGATTCTCTATTATGAAGTCGGTTACAGGTATTCCAAGAATCTGGCGCAAAGAAGAGATGTTTTCTATTTTAACGGTAATAATTCCTATACTTTTTATTTCAAAACTTAGATTAGAAATGCTTTCAAGTGAGGAGTGCAGAAAAGGCAGATTTGTGACAGCATCTCTGTTTTTCTTATCAGTGAAGAAGTGAGAAGATTTTTTTAAATATTCCCAGAATCGGTCGTTTTTTGCCATGATGGGATCAAAAATATAGGTTCTGCTTTTTCCCTCTTTTTTAGCAGAATAAAGAGCCTGATCCGCCCGGGAAAGAAGTATAGAAAGATTTTTTCCAAAAACAGGATATTCTGAAATTCCGGCAGAAAAGGAAATGCTGAATTTTTTTTCATCCGAAGTGGTGAAAACTATGGAATCAAACTCTCTTCGGATTGAATCAATTATATCTTTTGCCTCAATGCCGTTTTTTCCTAATAAAGTAATTACAAATTCTTCACCGCCGAAGCGAGTAGGGAAAAAACTTGGAGAAAGATGTTTATTCAGAATTTCTCCGAACTTCATGAGAACGGAATCTCCCATAGGATGTCCGTAAAGATCATTAATCTGCTTAAAGGAATCAAGATCAATAATAGCCAGAGAAATAATTGTATCAGCATTTTTAGCGATTTCATTTTCAAATCTTTTAAAAAATTCTCTTCTATTATAAAGGCGGGTGAGTTCATCCGTGGTTGATAATAGATAAAACTCATTAAATTGAGAAATTTTACCTCTTACGTGAGCGATGAGTTCTTCCTTTATTACAGGCTTCAGCATAAAGGTGTCTGCTCCGCTTTGTATAGCCTGAACGCGTGAATTCTGGCAATCAATATCGGATATTGCTATAATTGGTATAAGTTTGGTCCGTTGACTTGTTTTAAGCATACGGCAAAGATCAAAGCAGTTCTCGTTTCCGAAAAAAGTTTCTACAATGATGAGCTTAGGTGCCGCAAAAGAAATAATGTTTATTGCCTCAGAAGAACTCTCAGCATAAAGAAATTCGAGATTCAAACCTTCCAGCATGGACATTAATTCCCTGCCGGAAGATTTTGAATGCGAAATAAGCAATATCTGATTTTTCTCAGAGCTGTTCATTTATTTTCCAATAATTTTAGAAATTTCACTATTTAATTTCTCTATTTCATTAGCTGCAGCAACAGCGAAATTTCCGCCGTTTTTCTCATAAGCAAAGTTGATGGAACTTGAAGCATTGATTCTGTGAAGGGAAATGTCATAGGCGTTAATTGTATTAACTATTGCTTCAAGATCTCCTCCCTGTGTGCCGACACCCGGAATGAGGAGAGGAAGAATTTTCCCGGATTTTGAAAATTCATCAAGAATGGCTTTAAGCTGATCTGGATAAGTTGCTCCTGCAACAGCTCCAATACCTCCATTATCCCAGCCGGAAAGATAACCGGCGACAACAAGATATAATGGTTTTCCGTCAATCAGTTTGTCCTGAAGTTCTCCGGAAGATTTATTGGATGTTTTGCACAAAATGTAAAAACCCTTATTTTCATATTTTTTTGTAAAAGGCTCTATTGAATCATGACCCAAATATGGAGATAATGTTACAGCATCGGCTTCAAAAAAATCAAAAGATTCTTCTGCGTAAGCTTCGGCAGTTGTGCCGATATCTCCTCTTTTAACATCAAGAATGACTGGAAGATCATTTTTTCTGTAAAGCTTGATAAGATCATGTAAGGCTTCAAGACCCGGAAATCCGTAACGAGCATAAAAGGCATAATTCGGCTTAACGCATGCCGGATATTTTTTTGTTTTAATTATCTCGTTGAGAATTTCTTCATAAAAGCTGTAAATCTTCTTTTTAGTGTCATTTTCCTGAATGGGAATCTTGGATAGAACCGGATCCATTCCCATGCATAATATACTATTATATTTATTATAATAGTTGCTCAGAGACTGTCTGTAATTCATTTTTCACCTTTTCAAATTCGTTTTTGTAAATTAAGAAATTTGCGTCATCGTAAAGAACGAAGTATATTGTAGGAAAGTATTTTTCTTTGTCAACAAAAGCTAATACCGTTTTTAGAGCTATCTTACAGGCTTCCTCTTTAGGATAAGAATAAATTCCGGTTGAAATAGCCGGAAATGCGATTGAAGATACATTGTATTCTTTAGCCAGCGACATACAGTTGTTATAAGAAGATTCAAGGAGAGCTCTTTCTCCGCACCTTCCGTTTTTATAAACGGGTCCAGGAGTATGAATAATATATTTTGCCTTAAGCCTATATGCTTTTGTTATCTTTGCTTTTCCGCTTTCACATCCTTTGAGTGAAATGCATTCTTCAAGCAATTCAGGTCCTGCGGCTTTGTGAATTGCTCCGTCAACACCTCCGCCCCCAAGAAGAGAAGTGTTAGCTGCGTTAACAATTGCTTCAACATCAAAGGAAGTAATGTCTCCTTTTGCTATAATGACATTATTTAATAATGATTTCATGCTTCCTGTTTTACTTGAGAAATGTTACTTTATTATTAATCTTTACATCAGAAATATCAATTCTTTTATTGTCGGGGAAAGAGAGTTTACGAAATTAAATTTTCTTTAAGAGGTATAAATAAAATATGAAATATGAAATAATAGTTGTCGGAGCCGGACATGCCGGAATAGAAGCTGCACTTGCTTCTGCCAGAATGAAAGTACCGACTTTGCTTGTTACGGGAAATCTTGAAACGATTGCACAGATGAGTTGTAATCCGGCTATCGGAGGATTGGCGAAAGGAAACATTGTAAGAGAAATTGATGCTCTCGGCGGAGAGATGGCAAAAGCAATTGATAAGGCCGGGATACATTTCAAAATGCTGAATAAGAGCAGAGGTCCTGCTGTATGGTCGCCAAGAGCTCAGGCAGATAAAAAAAATTACCAGATCTTCATGAAGCATATTTTAGAGAATCAGGACAATCTGGATATTGTTCAGGATGTTGTGACATCAATCGAAATTGAAAATGCTAAAGTTAAAGGACTGCGGACTGAAAGAGATAATTTCTTTTCATGCAAGGCTATAATTTTAACAACAGGAACTTTTTTAAAAGGACTTATTCATATAGGAAGTTTCAATCAGTCCGCAGGAAGGATAGGGGACTTTTCAGCCGAACATCTTTCTCAATCTCTTCTTGATATGGGACTTGAACTTGGAAGATTAAAAACGGGAACTCCGCAAAGAGTAAATGGAAAGACAATTGATTTTTCTAAATGCGAGATTCAGGAGCCGGATGACGAACCTTTCTTTTTTTCTTATTCTTCAGATATCAAGAGTTGGAAAGAATTAAAACAGCTTCCATGTTATATTACTTACACGGGAGAAAAGACTCATGAAATTATAAAAGCGAACATTCATAGATCTCCTCTTTACGGCGGAGTAATAAAAGGAGTTGGTCCACGTTATTGCCCGTCTATCGAAGACAAGGTTGTCAGATTTTCTGATAAACCCAGACATCAGCTTTTTCTTGAACCTGAAGGTTTAATGACTAATGAATATTACATTAACGGTTTTTCGAGTTCTTTGCCGGAAGACGTTCAGCTTGAAATGGTTAGAACAATTCCCGGTCTTGAAAATGTACAGGTCATGAAACCGGCATACGCAGTAGAATATGATTTCGTTCCTCCGCATCAGGTTTATCCGACACTTGAAACAAAGAAAGTTTCAGGTCTTTATAATGCAGGACAGATAAACGGAACTTCGGGATACGAAGAAGCGGCAATGCAGGGATTGGTTGCAGCGATAAATGCTGCGGCTAAGATAAAAGGAATGAATCCTTTAGTTCTTAAAAGAACGGAAGCTTATGGCGGAGTTTTAATAGATGATCTTACAACTAAAGAATTAACTGAACCATACAGAATGTTCACTTCAAGAGCAGAACATCGTTTAGTTTTAAGGCAGGATAATGCAGATAAAAGACTTATGCAATACGGACATTATTACGGATTAGTTTCTGACGAGACTTACGAAACAATGAAAGAAAAGTATGAGAAGATTTCAAAAGATTCCGAAGGTTTAAAAGAATTAAAAGTTCTAATAGATGATAAAGCTAAAGAATCTCTTGGGAAAAACGATGAGCTGTCCGGTTTATCCGGACGAATCAGTGTTGAAAGACTTGTGAAGCGTCCGGGGATTTCTCTTAAAGCAGTATATCAATACCTCAACATGCCGTTTGATGAAACAATTGCCAGTATCATTGAAATGGAATTAAAGTACGAAGGTTATATAAAGAAAGAAGAAAGAGAAATCGCTAAGTTTGCCAAAATGGAAGATAGATCAATTCCGGAAGACTTCGATTATTTTTCTGTAAACGGATTAAAAACAGAAGCTGCTCAGAAACTTCAGAAGATCAGACCGGCAACAATTGCACAGGCATCGAGAATATCGGGCGTCGATCCTTCTCATATTTCTGTGATACTTTTTCATCTGGAAGCAGCAGATAAAAGAAAAAGGAAAGAAAAGGAATCCGATCAAAGCAAACAGGGAGGTTCCACGTGGAACAATTAGAATTTAGATCTTTTCTGGAATCAAAAGGATTCTCTTCTGAGTCTTATGATAAATTAGAACTATATCTTTCAATGATAGATGAAGCCTCAAAAAAGTTTAATCTTACAGGATATAAAACCAAGAGCGATATGAGAAGAGGGCTGATCTTTGACAGCATTTCTCCTCTGACGGATCTTTGTGTTCCACGTGGAACAAGCTTTGTTGATATAGGTACTGGGTCGGGTGTTCCGGGAGTTGTTCTTTGTATTTTGTTTCCTTTTTTGAATGGAGTTCTTGTTGATTCGAATAATAAGAAAATAGATTTTATTTCAGAATCTGCTTCAAAGCTGTGTTTGTCTAATTTAACAGCTGTAAGTGCAAGAGGAGAAGATTTCTCTTTAAGTAAAAACAATAAAGAGAAGTTTGATTTCTGTGTAACGAAAGCTTTCGGACCTCTTTATTATTCGGCAGAGTTTTCTGCGCCCGTTTTGAAGGAAAACGGATTCTTATATATATATTCTCATCTCTCAGAAGAAGTTCTATCTCATGTGCTGAAAATTCATTTTTCAAATGTAGGTTTGTTTCCCGGGAGTTCGGAAGAAAGAAAGACTGCAGGAATCTCAGGGAAGGGCTTATTCTGGGTAAAGAAAAACAAAACACCTTCCTGCTATCCAAGAAAATTCCCGATTATAAAAAGGGAAGCTTCAAAAACCCCGGAGACAATTCCTTCAGAATGAGAAATGTGCCATTAATTAATTGCTTAAAATTAATTAATGGCTGTTGAACCTTCCGCCAAAGATAAAGACTGAGATGAAAGTGCTGGATTAAACTTAGAATAAACCGAATAAGAATCTCTGTCTTTTATTCCGTATTCATGAAAAACAACATCGTCTATTGATTCGAGAATGATCTTTCTTTCAGTTTCATAGTTTGTTTCTTTAAGTTTGTTAACCAAAGAAGATATCATCATCTGAGAATCTTTTTTGATCAGGCGGATTGGAATTCTTTCGAGATTTCCTTTGAGAACTTTTACGGTAAAGAACATGTTTTGATAATAGTACTGAATCAGTGAAGAGTTTAAGATAGCAAGCAAAGCTTCATCTTTTAACAAAAGAGACTTGGAAATGAAACCGTTTACATTATTAAGAGAGAAAAATCCTTCTTCATCATAAGCGAAGGTAAGACGGGATCCTATAAACTTATAAAGAAACTTGTTCTTTGTTTTGTAATAGTCGGTCTGAGCTGTTTGCTGAAGTTCTTCCGGTGTAAAGCGGAAGTATTTGCTTGGATTCTTAATATAGAAAGGTAATAGATCTTTTCCTGTAATTATCGGATCAGGGTGTTCTTCCGAATAGTGATCAAAGATATGCTTCTCGTTGTTTCCTGTGACAATTCCAAGGAAGAACGATGCATTCTTTTTAAGATATAGATTCTCTCCGGAGTTTATCAGATTAATTATACTTTCGGCTTTATGCCCGAACTTAACATTGAAAATATATTCAGGATTCTTTATAAAACCGGCCTGAGGAATCAGAGAATAAGTATTTTTTTCTCTTTCTTCCTTTCCAGATACTTTTACGATATTGGTTTTTCGTTTGTCACTCGAATCTTTCTGAAGGAAAAGAGAGATCGAAGGGGCAAACACATTTTGAAACTGTTCTCCCCATATATTTATTTCTTCAATGATGCAGGAAGAAAGAATATCTTCTCTGGATTGCTGGTGAGCTTTTATATTAAGATATGCTTCAGGTAGAAGAAAAGAAAGTCTTCCGGTGTCTTTTAATAAGCCGAGAGCTTTTTCAAGAAACAATGTAAAAGTGTTTATTCCGCTTTTTGCGCATGAGAAAGTTTTTCGATAATATATTTTATCGGAAGATGAGATTGAACTTCCCCAGGGAGGATTTCCTAAGATGCAGTCATATAGATTATCATTATTCTTCTCTTCAAAGATGCTTTTTTCTGAAAGAAAACTTCCATGTATAATATTCACAGGAAACGAAAAGCTGACTCCGGAAATCATAGCAAGATTATATCTGGCTATCTCGACAGCTGTTTCGTCATAATCGATTCCAAAAAGAGAATTGCGTATGATATTCTTTCCGGCTTCTTCCGGAGAAATTCCGTCTTCAAGATAGAAAGGAAGAAGTCTTTGAAAAGCTGAAATAAGAAACTGCCCGGAACCGCATGCCGGATCAAGAATTCTTATTTTCCGGTAATTCTCTTTTGTAATTACTTTCTCTGTCATTGAAGAAACAATACCGGCAGGAGTGAAATACTGTCCCTTTTTGTTTTTTGCTTTTTTGTTCTGAAGTTCCAGGTAAATGTATCCGGCAAGATCGCCGTCGGTTTCTATAGACCATCTTTTTAAAAATGCATGAAGCTCTGATATTTCTTCTGAAATTTCTTCAGATATATATTTAGTTCCGCTGAGAATTGATTTCATGATCTCACGGATTTTTTGGTTCTGATCTTCTTCGTGAAGAAAGAAAATGTTTTGAGCTATCAGGCTGATTCTTGAGTCAACGTAAAAGCTGTGGCGTTTAAGATAGTTCTTTTTCATTGATAATCCAAAGTATGATTTGTTTCTCTTTAGATTATCGAAATAAGTTGAAATTTTTTGTAGAGGGTGAGAAGATAAAGATGAAATAAAAAACAGCAAAAGCTGATTTTTTTAGGGAGATTAATTAAAACTTCCGATAATAGTTATAGGCGGTTTCAGAATGAAAAAATATTATCTTTTGATATCTCTATTTGTATGCACGTGTTTGCATTCATCGCCGTATTTGCAGGTGGCAGCATTTGATTATTCTACCGATTATCCGGATGCTTCTCTAAAAGTTAAAATTACCGCAGGGATAGAAGAAAGTGCAGGATTGAACGAAGATAATCTCTCTGTATATGAGAATGGATTCCGTGTCGGATATATAAGTGTAAAATCGCTGAAGAATGAAGAAAAACTTAATTTGATTCTTGCTCTTGACTGCAGCAGGAGTATTAAGTCTGAGCAGTTTGAAAAGTACCGATTAGAAGCTAATGAGTTTATTCTATCTTCCCAGCAGAATGTTAGAATAGGTCTTGCATCCTTTTCTGATCAATCAGATTTTGAATCGGCGTTTACTGATAACAAAGACGATTTAAAGGCAAAACTTTCTGCTTTCAAGCAGGAAGGGAAAAATACTCTTCTATATAATTCCATCTATGATTCAATTGAGCTTCTTTCGAAGAACGGGGAAGAGAGAAAAGCTGTCATCATATGGACAGACGGCAAGGATGAAGGAAGCGGAATTACTTCTGATGATCTTGCTTTCTTTGCAAGAGGCTGCGGTATTCCTATTCTTTTTGTGACAAACGAAAAATCTCCCGCGTTGTTATCAATGAAACGTATAGCAAAAATTTCCGGTGGGGAGGTTTTCTTTGAAGGAAAAACAGAAAAGCTTAAGCGCTTCATTGTTTCATTTAAAAGCGGTTATGAGATAAAATATAAAACTTCCCTGAAAAGAGGGGAAGACGCAAAAGTCGAGGTTCGTTTAAAATCAGGAAAAATCAGAGACAGATCGGAACTTAAAATTAAAGTTCCGGAAGAGAGTTCGAAGGCTTTTAAGTTTCCTGATATGAAGAAGAGCTTTTTGCTTCTTTTTGCAGGATTAATTGTTTTCCTGATTCTCTTTCCTTTAATTGTTTTTATCATTTATAAAAAATACGTATCTAATAAGAAGAGATATGATAGTGAACCAAAAACAGTTTTTGCAGGTGAAGAAAAAAGAAAGGATTATTCTTTCCCCGGAAAAGAAGAGAAAACGGTTTTCACCGATAAAAGTGCATCAGCAGATGTGACGGAAGATTTATCCGAGGGATATGTTTTTCATGCATGGTTTTTTGTGAAAGAAGGCCTGGATAAGGGTCTTAGATATGATATTATTCGTGAAGAAACTGTAATCGGAAAATCCGGAAATTCTGATGTAGTTGTCAGGGATAACAATATTTCTCCAAATCATGCCAGACTAAAATTTACCGGAGATGATTTTGTTCTCTTTGATATGGCAAGCGACGGAGGAACTTTTTTGAACGGTAAAAAACTTTTGAGGCCGAAAAAGCTTTTTGACTGGGATGAAATACAGATCGGAACCACTGTTCTTATTTTCAGAGTTGTTTCTGAATCTGCATCCGGGTGAAAATAAATTGACACATCTTTCCTGCAAAAGTGTATTGAAAAGGAAAAGAAAAATTATAATCTTTTCAGGAAGGCATTAAATGGAAAAAAAAGAAATAAAATCAGAACTGCTGCTTAATACAGAAAACGGATGGAACCGAATTGACGATAAAGAGCTTCCTTCCCTGGAAGCTTATGCTAAGGAATATATTTCATTTCTGAGCAAAGCGAAGACTGAAAGACTTGCTCATGATTTCGCTGTAGAAAAAGCAAAAGAAAAAGGATATGTTTCTGTATCAGAAAAGGAGAAACTTCAACCGGGAGATAAGGTTTATATTTCTCATTCGGGAAGAACTGTTTTTTTTATTCTTATAGGAAAGAAAGATATTACTGAAGGAATGAATCTTCTCGGTGGGCACATTGATTGTCCGAGAATTGATCTCAAACCTAATCCTCTTTATGAAGATTCTGAACTGGCTTTTTTCGACACTCATTACTACGGCGGAATTAGAAAGTATCAGTGGGTTGCTCTTCCACTTGCTGTACACGGACATGTTGTTAAACAGGATGGTTCTGTTGTAAATTTCTCGGTCGGAGAGAATGAGGATGAACCGGTGTTTTCGATAACAGATCTTCTTCCGCATCTGGCTCAGAAGCAGGCTGAAAAAACCATTGCTGAAGCCGTTACCGGTGAAAACCTTAATCTTCTGATTGGAACAGTTCCTGTGAAATCAACAGAAGCAAAACTAAAAGTTAAAGAAAAAATTCTTCAGATTCTGAACGAAAAATATGGAATGAAGGAAGAAGATTTTAACAGTGCAGATATTCAAATGGTTCCGGCAGGCAAAGCAAGAGAAATGGGGTTTGACAGATCCATGATTCTTGGCTACGGGCAGGATGACAGAATCTGTTCATTCGCAGCGTTTAAGGCTTTGATGGATATGAATGAAATTCCGGAATATACGGCAGGAGTTCTTCTTTGTGATAAAGAGGAAGTTGGTTCTTATGGTGCTACGGGAATGCAGTCTTTCTTTTTTGAAAACGCTGTAGCAGAAGTTCTACACCGTATGGAAAAGACTTCGCTTGTAGATTTAAACAGAACACTTTCAAAATCAAAAATGCTGTCTGCTGACGTGAATTCTCTTCATGATCCTAATTTCCCTGAAGTCAGCTCTCCGAATAATAACATGCCGCAGATGAACAGAGGAACGATTATTCAGAAATATACCGGTGCGCGCGGAAAATCCGGTGCGAGTGAAGCCAGTCCTGAGTTTGTAGCAGAAGTAAGAAAAATTTTCAACACTAACGGTGTTCTTTGGCAGACTGGAGAACTTGGAAAAGTTGATCTTGGCGGAAGCGGGACAATTGCTTATTATATGGCGCGTTACGGTATGGATGTTATCGATTGCGGTCCGGGACTTTTCAGCATGCATGCTCCTTTTGAAGTGAGCAGTAAACTTGATGCATACATGACATGGAAAGGGTTTAAGGCGTTTCTTAATTATAAAAGATAAAGTTATTAACACTTATTAATAATATGTTAATAACTTATGTGTATAAGTGTTATTTTCTAAAACGGAGAGAATATGAGATATCTGGTAATTGGTTCAGGCGGAAGGGAGCATGTAATATATTGGAGGCTTTTGTTCGACGGAAGTGCTTCTGAAGTTTTTGTGGCTCCGGGTAACGGAGGAATAGATCCGGCTCATTGTGTAAACATTAATCTCAACAGACATAATGATATTATAGAATTCTGTAAAAACAAGAAAATAGATTTTGTTGTTATCGGACCTGAGGCTCCGTTGGCTGACGGTGTTGCTGATACTTTGTCTGCATCAGGGATTCCTGTTTTCGGACCTTCTGCAAAAGCAGCTAAAATTGAAGGCAGTAAAATATTCGCAAAAGAGATAATGGAGAAAAGCAAAGTTCCTACCGCTTCACACAGGGATTTTACAGGAAAAAAAGAAATCATCGAATTCATTGCAAATTGTAAAAAATATCCGATTGTTATCAAGCTTGACGGTCTTGCTGCAGGAAAAGGTGTTGTCGTTGCTGAAAATGAAGAACAGGCAATGGAGTTTGTATCAGAAAGTGTGAAGGAAAATTCTCTTCTTTTTGTTGAAGATTTTCTAGAAGGAGAAGAAGCCTCTGTTCTTGGAATATCAGACGGAGAAACAATTCTTCCTTTTATTTCAGCTCAGGATCATAAAAGAGTTTTTGACGGAGACAAAGGCCCTAATACAGGCGGAATGGGAGCCTATGCTCCGGCACCTGTTGCAGGAAAAGATGTTATAGAAAGAGTAGGCAAAGAGATTCATAAACCTGTAATTGATGTAATGAAAAATCAGGGTATTCCTTTTAAAGGAATTCTCTACGCCGGACTCATGATCGGTAAAGAAAACAATGTTCTGGAATTTAATGCCCGTTTCGGAGATCCTGAAGCTCAGGTGCTTCTTCCTTTGATTGATGGAAAAATCGGAGATCTTTTTATTGCTTCATATGAAGGAAAATTAAAAGAAGGTATGCTGAAGTTTACGGATAAACATGCTATAACTGTTGTAATGGCATCTAAAGGTTATCCTTCAGATTACGAAAAGGGAAAGCTTATTACAGGACTTGATTCTGTGAGCAATGATATTCTCGTTTTTCATGCCGGAACGGTTAGAAACGGAAATAGTATTTATACTAACGGCGGAAGAGTTTTAGCTGTTACTTCTGTTGCAGATTCTCTAGAAAAGGCGAGAGATAAAGTATATTCTGAAATAGATAAGATTCAATTTGAAGGGGCTCATTACAGAAAAGATATCGGTTACAGAGCTTTTAACAGAGGCTAAGATGAAACTATTATTATTTGTTTTTTTATTTTCTTTTATTTCAGCAGATAGTTTTGATATTGATTTTTCAGATGCCGTTTTGAAAGAAAAAAAGGCTGAATTTGAAGTTTATATAAAACCCAATGGAACAGAGATAAAAAAGTATAAAAATTATTCAGAAACTGTTTTACAGGATAATACAACAATAAGGAAATATTCCGGCGGAAAAGCGGAATATATTTATGCCGATGGAAGAAAGCTGATTATTGACAGACCTAATTCTCTTCGAACTTATGTTTCTTCGGATGGCAAGGAACAAACTATTTCGATGAAAGGTAGGACTCCATATGGTGAAGAAATAGAATCAATAAGTGCAGTAATTCAAAAAGAACCGCTAATTGAAATAAGATATTCTTCTGAAAAATCTGATGATATTCTGGATAATGATGAAGAATCCAATGGAAAAAAGATTAATGGTATAAAGATATTTTTTGATGATATTTGCTCTTCTACAAGAAAGCTTTTTGTATCTGATAAATATGAAAATGGTGAATCTTTTCTAATAGAAGTATCTTTTTGCAGATTTGCCGAGTACGGATTTTGCTATGGAAAAGATAAAGCCGTTACAGTAGAAATTTACAAAGGCGGAAAAAAGAAAGAAACATATTCATTTACATGGATTGATCTTAAATCCCCGCAAAAAAGAAAAGTTCACATAGAAAAAATTATAAGCAGGATTAACGAACTAAGATGATTCTTTTTAAAAATGCGAAAATATATCCGATAAATTCAGAGCCCTTTACGGGCTCTCTTTCTGTTAAAGATGATAAAATTGAAGCAGTTTCTTCTTCCGATATTCAGGGAGAATTTGATGAAATCGTAGATTGCGGTGGAAACGCTCTACTTCCGGGTTTTATTGATGCACATACCCATGAAGGTCTGTTTCAGGGAGAAATAGGAGATGCAGGTGATGATGTTAATGAAATGAGCGATCCCATAACGCCTCATCTTCGTGCAGTTGATGCGATTAATCCTTTTGATCCTTCTCTTAGAGAATCATATGAGGGCGGAGTCACTTTGCTTAACACCGGGCCAGGCAGCGCGAATGTTTTCGGCGGTTTGTTTGCGGTAATCCGTCCTATTGGAAGTGTTGTTGATGAAATGTTGATAAAGTCTCCTTCCGCTCTCAAGATTGCATTTGGAGAGAATCCGAAAGATGTGTATTCTAAGCATGAAAAAGAACCTCAGACTCGTATGGCTATTGCGGCTCTTATCCGTGAATGGTTTTACAAGGCCCAGGAATACATGGAAAAGAAAAAACATGAAGATTCGGATGATGAAGACAAAAAACCTGAATTTGATCTGAAACTTGAAGCTTTGTCTCTTGCATTGAAGGGAGAAATTTGTGTGCATGCTCATGCTCACCGTTCTGACGATATAGCTACTGCAATTAGAATTTCAGAAGAATTCGGTTTAAAACTTGTTCTGATTCATGCGACTGAAGGACACAAGATAGCGGATTACATAGCTAAGAAAAATATACCTTGTGTTGTCGGACCATCTTTTCCGGGAAGAGAAAAAGCTGAATTAAACGAGATTTCTTTTAAAACTGCTGCAGTTCTTTCTGAATGCGGAGTAAAAGTTGCGCTTCAATCTGATACTTATCCGCCTGTTAAGTATTTTCATTCAATTCTTTGCATGGCTCATAAATATGGAATGAAGAGAGAAGAAGTTTTAAAATCTGTGACAATAAATGCAGCGGAAATTCTACGAATAGATAACTCTTTTGGATCATTAGCTTCGGGAAAAACTGCCGACATTCTGCTTTTTGATTCTCCTGATCCATTAAATTTCTATTCGAAAATTAAAAAAGTTTATGTTTCCGGAAAAGCTGAAGTTATCTGATAGTTATTAACAATCTTGTCCACATCATCCACAATTTATGTGATTTGTTCAATTAATTGACTCAATTAATTTCCGGAAGGGGTTTTAACAGCGATTTCTGGAAATTAATTGAATAAATAATCTGCTAATTTTTCAATACGCACGTATCTCCTAAATTTTCCAGAAGTTATGAAATTAAAAAATAAATTATTAACTGAAAAATTATAATTGATTATGTCAGCTTACTGATTACAAAAAGTTTGTTTCTGTATAAAATGTGAATAAGTTCATTTTATTGAATTTCTATGAAAATTTAACAAATAAATTATGTCGCAGAAGAGGGAGTGATGAGCGAAAATTACCGAAAATATTCTAAATGTCTTGAAAGATCGGTTAAACATATTTTTACAAATTTTCTGGGAGATGCTTCGGTTAAAACTGTTGCGGAAGCCTGCAAAAAGGCTGATTATAAAGTCTGGCTGGAGATTGAAGGATCTTTCTGCGGAGAAATCTTTCTTAAATTTCCGGACGGAACCATGAAAAAAATTACGGAGCAGCTTTATTCAGACGTTAAGGGAAAAGCACTTAAGCAGGCGTCTATGGATATAATGGGAGAGCTCGCTAATATGATAACAGGAACTTTTGCAAACCAGCTGCAGTTTCTTAATCATGACCTGATTCTTAATGCGCCTGAATTTGAGAATGACCCAATTCCGATGAAGGCTTTATACGAAAATATTTCTCTGACTTTTGAATCAGTTTTTGGTCTTTTTGAAGCTGAAGTTTTTTTCAGAAATGAAGAAGGTTGAATGAATATCTATTTTCTTATTGGGTATATCTGAATGGAAAAAGATAATGGATTATATGGAATAAGATGGTTTTAAAATTCGTAAAAGAAAATATTTTCTTAACCAGGGAGCATAGTTTGAAATGCCTATTAGTATTCTCTAATATGACTAAAAACTGAATTAAAAACTTTGAGGAAAAAACAAAGATGATTCAATTTCTGATTAAGGGACTGCTTTCTGTAATAACTGTTGGATTTCTTTTCTCTTGTGCTGAGACAGATAAGTTTTTGATTGTTCCTAATAAAGGTGTTGGTGATTTTAAGATACATAAATCAAATATAGTGAATAAGGAAAAATATGATCCAGATGAAATTCACTGTCAGTATGAAAAAGGTAAACTTCTTAAAGCCGTTCTGGTTTATAGTAACAAGTATTATACTGATAAAAAAATAAGAGTTGGAATGAACAAGGAAGAGGTTCTTGTAAAGTGTGGAAAACCTCTTCAAACTAGAAAGATGGATATTAAATCGGGTGATTATATTCTATCTGCTTATGGAACTGCTCTTATCTATGAAGGAATTGCGTATATATATGACAAAAATGATGTGATAATTTCTATTTTTGTTTTTTCTGAACCATTGAAAAAATAGCTTAATTGTAATTTTTGTCGTAACTGTTCGGAAAAGAAACTGCTGATAAAACTGCCGCTTATATGGAATACGAAAAGCGGAATTAATATTGACTCATACGGGTCTGCTTTTTAGCTGATACTATCCATGAAGGTAGAGGTGACTTTATGTCAAAACTGTTGA
>JAKJGA010000170.1 GCA_022704645.1 Spirochaetota bacterium | reverse complement strand
GGTGAGGAGCCGTATTCTATAGCAATAACAGCCTGCGAATATTTTGAGGGAAGAGAAAATCCTGTAAAAATACTTGCAACTGATATTGATACAAATGTTTTATCAACTGCTTCCGAAGGAATATATAAAGCAGATCAGGTTGCTGTAATGGAAGCGGAACTTCTTAAGAAATACTTTTTACGCGGAAAAAATGAGAATAAAAATCTTTTTAAAGCTAAAGACAATTTAAAAAAAATGATACATTTCGCAAGGTTGAATCTTCTTGATGAAGTTTATCCGATGAAAAAGAAGTTTCATGTAGTTTTCTGTAGAAACGTCGTGATATATTTTGATAAAGAAACCCAGAAAATTCTGTTTCAGAAGTTTTACAATTATATCGGAGATGCTGGTTATTTGTTTATAGGGCATTCTGAAAATATTACCAATTTCAATTTGCGTTTCAGCAATATCGGAAGAACTCTGTATAAAAAAGATTGAATATTTTTGTCTTCGGGTGTATTGTGAAGCATGCACGAGGGAAGAAAATACGGAAAACCCATGATGATAATTTATCCGGGTGAATATTATGTCAGTTCAAAAGATGAATATATAGCGACTGTATTGGGATCGTGTATCTCGGTTTGCCTTCATGATTCAGAAACTAAAATTTCAGGAATGAATCATTTTATGCTTCCCGGGAAAATAACAGAGAAAGACAAGTTCACTAAAGATGAAATATCTTCACGTTATGGTATTAGTGCTATAAAAAATTTAATCGAATCCATGTACCGTAACGGTGCTATGAAAAAAAACCTAAAAGCTAAAATTTTCGGCGGCGGAAATGTCATTGATTTAAACAGACCGCAAGGTCCTGTCGCTGAAGGCAATATACGTCTTGCGAGAATAATGGTTGAACTTGAGGATATTCCTATTGTTCTTGAAGATATAGGCGGAAAGGCAACAAGAAAGATCATAATGGAGGCGCAAACCGGTAAAGTCTTTTTAAGAAGAATGGGGAAAAATGAAAAAGAGGATGAGAACTTATGAGTAAAACAAAAGTTCTGATTGTGGATGATTCCGCTGTTGTAAGGAAATTTATGACAGATGCTCTTAAGGATGTTCCCGATATTGAGGTTGTGGGTACGGCAATGGATCCGTTTATAGCAGCCGATAAAATAAAGACATTACAGCCTGATGTAATTACACTTGATATTGAAATGCCGCGCATGGATGGACTAACATTTCTTCAGAAACTGATGATGATTAAGCCCATGCCGGTAATAATGGTAAGTTCTCTTACGGACAGAGGAGCAAGCGAAACGATCCGTGCCCTTGAATACGGTGCAATTGATTTTGTATTAAAGCCTAAAGCGGAAGAAACAGGTAAATCATGGGATGATTTCAGATATAGACTCATAGAGAAAATTGAAACGGCAAAACACCTTTCAATTAAACAGCGGAAAGTTAAAGAAAGAACTGTGGTTACAAAAGATAATGTCCAATCCCATCTTGAAAGCAGTAATTCTGTATATGTAATAGGAGCTTCAACAGGAGGTACCGAAGTTATTGAAGAAATTCTAACCAGCATGAACTCGGATTTTCCGGGTATAGTTGTGACTCAACATATGCCGCCGAAATTTACCGAAGCATTTGCAAACAGAATGAATTCATTTGCTGAGATTTTTATTAAAGAAGCATCGGACGGAGATAGAGTAAAAAAAGGAAGTGCTTTAATCGCACCAGGCGGTATGCAGATGCTGCTCAGAAAAGATTCCTCAGGATACTTCGTTGAAGTCAATGATGATCCTCCGAAAAACAGGCATAAACCTTCCGTTGATATTCTTTTTTCATCGGCGGCAGCTGCAGCAGGAGAAAATGCAACCGGAATAATTCTTACCGGAATGGGAGCTGATGGTGCATCCGGACTTCTTGAAATGATGCAGGCGGGATCCGATACCATAGCCCAGGATGAAGCGTCATGTGTTGTTTTCGGTATGCCCAGAGAGGCTATCCGGCTCGGCGGAGTACAAAGAATAATGAATATTGAAAGTATAATAAACTACATGAAGGCGAAAGGATAATCATTCAGTGACGTCGGTATTCATATCAATTTCAAAAAATTGTGATAGCATTGCATTATCAAATATTTTTTTTAGAGATGAATTGATTGCTGAAATCTTAAATTCAATTTTTATATCGACCAGTTCTTTCTTTTTCCACATCATAAAGCCCATCATCTCTGAAGGAAGATAAACTGTCTTGCTAAGGTCAATGCTGATACTTTTTGTACCTGACTGAATAAGAGTAATGACAGCTCTCTCGAAGTGCATTTTATCATCAAGAGTAGCTCTTTCACTGTCCACGATGATTATGTTTCCGTTAAGAATTATCATTCAGCTCTCCTGTAATAGTCGAAATCAAAATCACATAATTGTCAATTAAAATTGAAACTTTAATGTTTAACCTGCGGTAACAATCATAATAATTAATGTTTATTGTTTAACCTGCGGTAACAATCATAATAATTAATGTTTATTGTTTTCCGGAAGCTGATGATTTAAAATTCGTTTGACTTATTGCATACAAGTGTTAGAATAATCATCCGATTACATTGTCCGAGAGGGTTATTTTATGAAAAGATATTTTTTGTTACTTTTACTGATTTTTCCGGTATCTGCATATTCTTCAAGATTGAGTCTTAATCCGGAAATTTCATATATTTCGACCGGTGCTTCTCTTTCACCTTTCATGCTCGGCGCTTCAATTGAAACAGACTTAATGAAAAATTTGTCTCTCGGATACCGATTCGGTAAAGCTTCAAAAACTGAAAATGCAGACAAGCCTAATGAAGAAAAAATAGATTTCATGGTCAATTTGTTTTATGTACAGTACAGACATCAGATTAAAAATTTACCTTTGTACGGCTTCGGTGAATTCGGAGCTGGTTATTCGAATGCAAAAGTCACTGATCTATGGAATTCGACAGATACCGATTCTTATGAAATAAAAGACCGTGGTACTATAATTTCATTAAGAGCCGGTACTGTATATGATTTCTCTCAGAATATTTCTCTTTTTGCTGGATTGGGATGGCATAAATCATTATATTCAGGAAGTCTTGATGCGGCAGGAAAATCTATAAGCGGATATCAGCTGTTTTTTGGCGTAAAATTTAATATTTTCGGTTCTAATAACGAAATGGGATCAAGATACTGATTTTTTGATCATTGCGTATTCATCTACAGTTTTAATTTAAAATTTTCTTTACACTGCAGTCACGTTAATAAATCTGTCTTATAACGGAGTTATTAATGTTAGATGGTAAATATGTTTTTTCTGATATTCTGGAAAAGAGAGTTAAGCGCGGCGGAAAAATTTTTATTCTAATAGCTATTCTTGGAGCAGTTAATTCATTCATTGTTAATTATACCCACGGTTACGCAAATCTCTTCATCGGATTGGGATTTCTTCAAATATCGGATGGACTAAGTCAGTATTTCAAATATTACTATAAAGGAGTACTTCCTCTTTCAATAACATTTAATGTTCTGTTCATTTTTCTTTTTCTATTAATTGCCAATCGGGTAATGAAGCACAGTTTCCGCTTTTTTATATTCGGGATAATTCTATATTTTGTGGATTCCGTGATATTTCTTGCATATCTTGAAGGTAAAAGTTTTCTCTTTCATTTGTTTATAATGTCATTTCTTTTATATTACGGTTTTTGGCTTTTCCAATTGAAAAGAAAGGAAAAAGAAATTACAAAATGAACAATTTTTCAATTGTAGATGTGCTTGAACTAAAGGTTATTTCAGGAGAAGAGCTTACCTTTGAAGAAGCGATTGATTTAACAAAAGAAAATTGCTTTTCTTTAGCACGTTCTGCTGACAGAATAAGACGGCATTTTTCCGGTAATGAAATGGTTCTTTGTTCAATAATAAATGC
>JAKJGA010000021.1 GCA_022704645.1 Spirochaetota bacterium | reverse complement strand
TTATTTTGACTTAGAAAATTTTTCTTCCATTTTAACAATAAAATCCTTAGTAAACGGATCAGTTTCTTTTTCTTTTGCCTGAAGAAGATTGTTATATGATTCTTTCGAATCAATTCCCAATCTTGCAATCGCAAGTACTATTGTGTAACGCACATCTGAATTATTTTCTGTCAATATAATCGCAGAAAGACTTCTAACAGCGGTTTTCTCCCCGATTAAACCTAACGCACAGGCAGACTCGACTTTTATCTCAGAATCTGAAGAAGTTTGAAGCAGATTCAAAAGCGGAGCAACAGCAGATTTTTCTTTGTTGCTTCCTGCCCATTTTGCAGCTTCAATAACTGTCTTTTTGTCATCAGAAGAAAGATCGGCAACGTACTCTTTCGCGGATTTTGCAGCAAAAAGAGCCGCAAACGAAAACATCATAATACCTAAAACAAAAATCTTTTTCATTATTTCACCCCAAATAAAAATTGGCTTTTAATTATGAGCGGTGGTATTTTATTATGTCAATAATATTAATAGCGGGAAGAATAAAACATGAGCTTTTTTTCAAAGCATAAATATCTGATTCTTATAGTATTATCTGCCTTTTTACTGAGAATTCCGGCTTATTTTAACGATTATTATGACGTTGATGAGCTTTCCGCAATAGTTCAGACCAAACAGTATTATTCCGGTCTCACGCCGGGAATTGATTTTAAAGAAAGCAAACATCCCTTATATCATACTCTGTTTAAAGTCAGTTACGGCATTAACCAAGATTACGGCTGGTTAATACTGCATATTCTCGTTTCTTTAATTGTTGCGCTTACAGGTGCTGTGATATATAGAATAACTAAGGAAATTACATATAAATCCAAAACAGCTTTTGCTGCCGGAATACTCTATACCGTCTTGATCTGTTCATTCAACAGATATTTTATAGCTACAAATGGTGAAATAGTATATAATTTACCCGTATCAATCGGCGCATTATCGATAGTCCTCTTTCTAAAAACAGACAAACTATTTAATAAAATTATGTATCTGCTGCTATTAGCATCTTCTTCCGCAATAAGTGCAGGAATAAAATTTCACGGCTTAATTATTTCTATAATTGCTATTTTGTTTTTTGTTTTTATATTGCCTTTTAGAGAAGGGAAAATCAACAGAAAGTATGCTATAACAATGTTTAGTTTTTTATCTGCAATAATCGCAATTTTTGCAGCAGACTATTTTATCTTCGAAATGTTTTCACACAAAGTAATCAACGATATTTCATCAAAATTACGATATGCAACTCTTGTCTACGGATTAGAGCCTCTCTCTCTGATTATAAAATTCCTTCACAGACAGGGTTTACTGACAATCTGGCATCCATTAATCTGGATTTCATTTTTTGCTTTTACCATTAGTTTTTTCAAAAATAGAGTCTTTTTTAAAACAGAAAAAACCCGATTATTTATAATAATATCAGCATTTATCACCTATCTGATGGTTTTTGCCGGAGGTAAAAGGCTATATTTCCACTATTTTATGACATCATACCCGTTTGTATGCATAGTAAGCTCAATTTACATCGAAGAAACCCGTAATAAAATATCATTTTTCTTTAAAAAACATTTCAGAAAAATGCTTTTAATACCTGCTTTTTTCTTTTTTCTTTTTAATGTAAAGGATGTAATTATAAAGCATACTGCACCTGAATTATTTATTTTTGAATCAAAAGCTTCATATTATTTCAGACTTATTGCTCTAGGAACAACAAATGATTACCTTATGCCGGACAAACTCTACTTTAATCTCATTGAATACATCAAAACAAAAACGAAGAAAGAAGATAAAATTTTTGTTTGGGGTGACGGTGCATATATTTATTATTTTTCGGACAGACTTCCTGCCGCATATCACATGTGGCCTAAAGGAACAATTGTGGAAATAACTTCAGCATATCAATCCCAAAATACCGCTAAAATAAATCGAGTTGCTAAAAGTGAGAAAGCAATTATATATTACATAGAGAAATATAATGCTGAACTTTTTATTGATACATCAGATGCAGCAAAGTCTACTATGGGATCAATTTCTCCATTCACGTACAAGATTACGCCGTTAGTGGATAAATACATAAAATCGCATTATATATTTGAAAAAGAAATAGATAAATTTAAAATTTATAGAAAGAGAAATCAATAAAGCCCTTCTTTCAAAGGGCTTTATTGATCATTTCTGAATATCTACAATCTCACCCTTTTTAGCCTCGATCTCT
Organism: Spirochaetota bacterium; assembly: GCA_022704645.1. Taxonomy (GTDB): domain Bacteria; phylum Spirochaetota; class UBA4802; order UBA4802; family JAFGJZ01; genus JAKJGA01. The sequence continues at coordinate 15,499 of JAKJGA010000021.1, read as the reverse complement.
TTTGCCTTTTCTTCTTTTGATTTTTTAACTCTATAACGATCAGTATTTAAAACCGCAAGACGGAAATCATACGCAGAAAAATTTATAGAACGCTCAATAACCCCTTTGTTATAATTCTGAAGATCTGAAGGTTTACCCAAAATACTTCCACGGTAATCTCTCATGAAAACTTTATCAAATATTTTTGTCTCACCGGCTTTAACTTCAAACTTCACTTTGTTCATCAATTCTTCATTGAACATGCCGACTTTATATACAGTTCCTTCCTGTCTAACAACTGCTACGACCGTATAAATACCCGGCTCATAATTTATTACTATATTACCCTTGTCATCTTTTATTTCTGACGGAATAATCACTCCCTTTTTAAGATCGTTAGCATCATCGAGTTTTTTAAAATAAATACGTTTAGGAATAAATTGATTACGAGTATCCTCATCTTCAATAAGAAATGTACCACCGAAAACCATCTTTGTAGAAAGATCGAATTGTCGTACATTCTTTGAACAGGATAAAATCATTAAAGGCATAATAAAAACTAAAAACTTCTTCATAGATTCCCTCACAATTAATATTGATAGTCAAGATCCGATATATAAATCTATTAGTAAACCAATTATTAAACAAAAAAGTTCCGATTATTTTCTAAATTATTCTAAATCAATAGAACTGCCTCATTTCACCTTTCAATGATTCACCGCTTATATCTGCAAATTCTTTCAAAAGCTCTTTTTGCCTTGCATTAATCTTTTTAGGAACAGTCACATTTATTCTTACAAGCAAATCACCTTTTCCATGAGAACCGATGTAAGGCATTCCGCTTCCTCGAAGCCGGAAAATCTGATTATTCTCTGTCCCCTGCGGAATTTTCATCTTCAGTGTCTGATTATAGATTGTAGGCACTTCAATATCACCGCCGATGACAGCAAGAGGAAAGGATATATCGACCGTACAGACTAGATCATTTCCGCTCCTTTCAAAATATTTATGTTTTTTAACATGAATTAAAACATAAAGATCTCCGGGTATTCCTCCACCCTGAGCATGTTCACCTTCACCCGTTATTTTCAAGCGTGAACCCGATTCAACACCTGCCGGAATTTTAATAGTTATTTTGCGTTTCTTCGCAATAAGCCCTGTTCCGTTACAAGATTTGCAGGGTGAAGAAATTATTTTACCCTGACCATGGCATTTATAACATGTCTGTGTAACAGAAAAAAATCCCTGAGCCTGACGGATTTGACCAGCACCATTACAAACAGGACAAGTGATTGGTTTTGAGCCGGATGCAGCACCAGTCCCCTCGCACGAAGTACACGGTTCGTGACGCGGAATTTCAATCTGAATTTCCTTTCCAGTTGCGGCCTCTTCAAGTTCTACTGCTAAATCGTATTGCAAATCGGATCCGCGTTTCTGCCGCTTTCCGCGCGAAGAAAAACCTGAGCCGAAAAATCCTTCAAATATGTCGCCGAAATCAAAGTCTCCGAAAATATCCGAAAAATCGCGGTATGCACCTTTACCGAAACCGTCAAAATTCCCGACACCTTCATGACCGAACTGATCATACTGCGCCCGTTTCTTAGAGTCTCTCAATACTTCATACGCTTCGGTTGCTTCCTTGAATTTTTCTTCAGCCTCGGCATTTCCCTTATTTCTATCCGGATGATATTTTAACGCGAGCTTACGGTACGCTGATTTAATCTCATCATCGTTAGCACTCTTCGCAACACCGAGTATCTCATAATAATCTCTTTTAGCCAAAGTCTTTCTCCATAAAAATGCGGAACGCATTTAATTAAACAGGCGGCAAACGCCGCCTGAATGGTTATTTTTTATCCTCATCAACAACTTCATAATCCGCATCGTAAACTTTACCGTCATCAGATTTTGAAGCATTGCCATCGGAAGAAGATCCGGCTTCAGAATTCTGCTGGGCACCGGCATTCTGCTGAGCAGATCCAGCTTCCTTGTACATGCGTTCTGCAAACTTATGGCTCGCAGTTTCAAATGCGGTTTTCGCAGTTTTGATTCTTTCGACATCATTTGATTCAAGAGCAGATCTGAGATTAACAATTTCTTTCTCAATCTGTTCCTTTTCGGCAGCTTCAACCTTAGAAGCGTTATCTTTCAGAAGCTTTTCAACCGAATAAATCATATTGTCCGATTCATTCTTAAGCTCAATAAGCTCTTTTGCCTTTTTATCCTCATCAGCATGAGCTTCTGCATCTCTAACCATTTTATTGATCTCATCTTCGTTCAATCCGCTTGAAGATTCAATTCTGATCTTCTGCTCTTTACCTGTTCCGAGATCTTTGGCTGAAACGTGAACAATACCGTTAGCATCAATATCAAAAGTTACTTCAACCTGCGGAACACCTCTTGGTGCAGGCGGAATATCAGAAAGCTCAAAACGTCCGAGAGTTCTGTTCTGCGCAGCAAGCTGGCGTTCACCCTGAAGAACATGAATTGTTACAGCAGGCTGATTGTCAGACGCTGTTGAAAATATCTGGCTCTTTCTTGTCGGAATGGTTGTGTTTCTTTCGATAAGTTTTGTCATTACACCGCCGAGGGTTTCGATACCGAGAGAAAGAGGTGTAACGTCAAGAAGAAGAACATCATGAACATCTCCGGCAAGAACTCCGCCTTGGATACCGGCACCTACAGCTACAACTTCATCAGGATTAACTCCCTTATGAGGCTCTTTTCCAAAAATCCGTTTTACTAGTTCCTGAACCGCAGGAATACGCGTTGAACCGCCTACGAGAATTACTTCATCAATGTCGGCAGCAGTGAGACCCGCATCTTTAAGCGCAAGATGACAAGGTTCAGCCGAAGACTCGATAAGATCACCGCACATCTGTTCAAATTTTGATCTTGAAAGATTTATTACAAGATGCTTTGGACCGCTCTGATCCGCTGTCAAAAACGGAATATTAATCTCAGTTTCCATTTTATTAGAAAGCTCGATTTTTGCTTTTTCGGCAGATTCTTTAAGACGCTGAAGAGCCATCTTGTCTTTTGAAACATCAATACCTGTCTGCTTCTTGAATTCGTCAATAAGCCACTGCATTATTCTAAGGTCAAAATCGTCACCGCCGAGATGAGTGTTTCCGTTAGTTGATTTTACTTCAAAGACTCCGTCGCCAAGCTCAAGAACAGAAACGTCAAAAGTTCCTCCGCCCAAATCATAAACAACGATCTTATGATTTTTCTTAGCCTTATCCAGACCGTATGCCAAAGCAGCAGCTGTCGGCTCGTTTATTATACGTTCAACTTCAAGACCGGCTATTTTACCGGCATCCTTTGTTGCCTGACGCTGTGAATCGTTAAAATAAGCAGGAACCGTTATAACCGCCTTTGTTACGGGTTCACCAAGATAATCCTCTGCTGTCTGCTTCATCTTCTGCAAAATGCGGGCAGAAATCTCCTGAGGTGAAAACTTGCCAGAAACGGTTTTCACATTAACGCCGTTCTTACCGTCATCTTCGATATCATAAGGAACAAGTTTCTTCTCTTCTGTAATTTCAGAAAATGCACGTCCCATAAATCTTTTAACAGAACGGATTGTATTTTCAGGATTCGTAATAATCTGATTCTTTGCGACCTGACCTACAAGTCTTTCCCCTTTTTCAGTGTACGCAACGATTGAAGGAGTTGTTCTCTGTCCTTCTGAATTCTGAATGACAATCGGCTCACCGCCTACCATTACGGAAACACATGAATTTGAGGTTCCGAGGTCAATACCGATTATTTTGCTCATAAAAATCTCCTTAATAATTTATTTTATCAGTTCTGCTTCGGCAAAGGTTTTGAAACCTTCACTTTGGCGCTTCTTATTACAAAATCTTCAAGCTTATATCCTTTCTGATATACTTTTGTAACCGTATCAGTCTCTATGCCGTCCTGCATATCAATTTCAACAGCTTCATGAAAATTCGGATCAAATGGACAATTCTCTGCCTCTATTTCAGAAATAAAATGCTTTTGAAGCAAAGTTGCAATTTCTTTGGAAATAATAACAACACCTTCACTGAATGCCTTTTTTACATCATCAGCAGAAGATTCGGCCGACATAGAATTTGCAGCTTCAACTGTGCGGATTAAATCATCATTGATCTTTATTATCTCACCCGCAATTCCAACTACAGACATTTTCTTATTCTGTTCTTCAGTTTTAGCTATACGTTTTCTAAAATTGTCGAAATCAGCCTTATTTCTAAGGAGAACATCTTTTAGAGATGCGATTTCCTGATCTTTTTTGCACAATTCAGCCTTAAGCATTTCAGCTTCATTTGAACATGAACACTCCGAATCTGCACAAGACTCATTAATCGAAGCATCACATCCGGTTTCAGACTGAACGCTTTCAGTTGATTCTTCAATCTTCTCTTCTTCTCTTTCTTCTTTCTTCATTATCTCACCTTACTATCTTGATACATTTGAAAGAAAGTTTGTCACAAGCCTGCCGGTATAATCGACAAGAGGAACAACCTTTCTATAATCCATGCGGGTCGGGCCAATAACGCCCAGAACTCCCGCGTTTTTATTTCCTATTTTATAACAACACGCGACAAGACTGCATCCGACAACATAACTGTTATCGATTTCTGAACCGATAAATGTCTGAACAGAATCAGAATCCATTGTTCTCTGCATAATTTCTGCTAAATTTTTCTTTTCTTCGATAAGGCGGAGAAAAGAAGTTAAAACTTCCTTCTCAATCATATCAGGAATATGCAGAATGTTTTCAATTCCTTCAATAAAAATATCCTGCTCATTTATCGAATTCAAGGCTAACTCAACTACATCAAGACATATCTGTTCATCTGAACCAGAATACTTCTGTCTCATTTTTCCGAGAATGTCTGTTTTGATATCATATATAGAAAAACCGGCAAATTCACTGGATAAGATATTCGAAGTTGAAAACAATATATCTCTTGTTACTCTTTCGGAAATTGCTATTTTTTTATTTATCACAACACCTGTTCTGGTAACAATAATAAGGAGTACTGTTTCAGGATCAATGGATACAAGCTCAATCTGCTTTACAGCAGTAAAATCAGGATTAGGAGTTAAAACAATACCTGCAAGCCTTGAAACAGAAGAAAGCATTTTTGTAATCGACATGAACATTTTATCCAGGTGCACTTCGCTGCGCATGAAATCATCACGGATATAACCATAGTCTAGATCGCTGATATCGTAAGAATCAGAAAGAAAATCAACAAAATATCTATACCCGGTATCCGTAGGAATTCTTCCTGCAGAAGTATGCGGATGAGTTAGAAAACCTAATGACTCAAGATCATACATAATGTTTCTCATAGTTGCAGGAGAAATGCTGAAGGAATATTTTTGAACAAAAGAACGTGACCCTACCGGCCGCCCTGTAGCGATATATTCCTGCACAATCGATTTTAACACTTCTGATTCTCTTTCAGTTACAGCTCTCATACATACCTATCAGCACTCAAAATATGGGAGTGCTAACAATATAATAAGACCACCCTAGAGCGTCAAGTTTTTTAATCGAGTAGATTAAAGATTCAGATAAATTTCCAATAAAACAAAAAAAATAAAAAAACTTCTCAGAGCTTACGTAATAAATTCTGAGGAGTATTTATGACAAAAATAAAATCAACGGTACTAATCAACAAAAATGCGTTATCTCATATTTCAGGATTATCGCAGAAAAATAGAACCACAATATCAAAAGTAATAGAAAGAATATTAATGGAAATGATCAAACAGCAGCTATCCCTTAACAAGGTAAAGATTTTCTCATCCGTGAAATATCAAAATCGCGGAGGAGAATACGCTCTAGTTCACTACAACACAGACCCTAGTACATATGAATCTTTACTTGACATCAGAAAAATTGCGAAATTATCGATATCAAGAATGCTTAGCGATTTTATTTTGAATTTTCTAAACAATAATCAAAACATCGAACGCTTTTTCGATTTTCATATTAAGAAACGGGATAGGAATCAAATCAATTATATAATTATGTCTCATTTTAACATAATAAATCAAACCTTAAACCTAGTAATAAAAGCAAAGCTCGAGTAGAAACGCTCAATCAGCGCGCATAAGTTTGATTTGACAAAAATCGACATTTCAGCGTCTCTGTTCTTATGGGGTGATTATATGAGTATGCCTGGATTCGGAGAGCTAGTAGTAATCTTTTTAATAATACTTTTTGTTTTCGGAGCCGGTAAAATCCCGAGAATTGCCAGAGAAATAGGTTCGGGTATAAGAGACTTCAAAAAAGCGATGAACGGCGACGATTCAAGTGAAACCGAAGAAACTAAAACGAATAAGAAAAGCAAAAAAGCATGATTATTCTTTCAGGTTCTGATTCACTTCTTGCTCAAAGTGTACTTCCTCTTCTTCGGGAGAAGACTAAGGTTTTTGCCTTTGATCGCACGAGAGGAAGTATAAACGATTCGAACTTTCTTACGAAGCTGGCTGAAGAAACAAAAGCCTCCATTTTTATTAATTGCGATGAAATGAATAACGCCGAAGAGTGCGCCTACAAAAGAGAAGAAGCATACAGCATCAACTCTTTCGCCGCAGGAGAAATCGCCAAGGTCTGCAAGAATTTCAACATTAAACTAATTCACATCAGTTCGAGCTTCGTTTATAGCGGAATAGAAAACATTCCCTACTCCGAATCTGACGCTGCCGATCCGCAAAACGTTATGGGCGACTCTAAACTATTCGGTGAAAAAAAAATAATTGAATCCGGGTGCGATCATGTCATCTTAAGATTTCCCCAGATTTACGGTAAGGGAAACTCATTTATTACTGATGTTCTCAGAGATTCAAGCGGATCCCGCCTCATCAAGGGTCAGATTATTTCCTCTTTATATTCAAAAGACGCAGCATCTATTATAGGTTCAGCGATAGATAAAAATATCTCAGGAATATATAACGCATCTAATTCAGGCGGTTCAGATATATTTGAATTTTTTAATTATTGCAACAAGCTTCTCGAAAAGCATTCAGGGAAAAATATTATCGTAAAATTTACTCCCGTTGACTATGCCGATTTCCTGAGCGCTTCCGAACCGATTTTGTACAACAACCTAAATATTTCAAAAATTGAAACAGCACTTGGGATCAAATTGCGCTCCTGGCAGGAAGCTCTCGAAGAATATATGAGAGATTACCATCAATTTGTATAAATTTCAGTGATTACAGCTTTGATTCAGCTGTAAAATTTTTTCTTTACAAATTAACCATGAACATATAGTATTCATAACCATCGGAGACTCTTATGCAAATTAACTTTCGTGACCAGGGTGAACACAAGATTCTATCTATAAACGGAGAAGTAGATCTCTACAATGTCGGTGAACTAAAAAAAATACTTTTTGCAGCTACAGACGGATCAAATAAAAGCGTGGTTATCGACATGAGAGACGTAAATTATATGGATTCCTCCGGAATCGGAGCTCTTGTAGCCGGACAAAAGAAAATGAAGGCTCTAGGGGGTAAATTCCTCCTTCTCAATATCAGTGACGATGTATTAAACATCCTCAAGCTGGCTACTCTTGACAAATTTTTCACAATACTTGAAGACGAGTCAGAATTAGTTTAAGCAGTCCGTTTCATTATCAGAACAGTCATATCATCATGGGGAGGAACTTCTCCCCTGAAGTTGTCGACATCATCGACAATCAGCCGGTTCAGTTCATCTGCATTCATATCAGCATTAGAAGCAACTAGATTCTGAAGCCTGTTTCTTCCATACTCTTCTTTTAGAGAATTTCTCATTTCAGTGATTCCATCTGTATACATTACCACAATATCTCCGACTTCAAACGGAATCTCAGCCTGAAGATACTCAGAGTCCTCCATAATTCCGATAGGAACACCATCCAGCTTTGTCAGAGAACACTTTTTGTGTTTTGCTCTATAGCAAAACACCGGTCCGTGACCTGCATTTGAAAATGATATTTTTCCTGTTGATTTATCAAAAATAATAAAAAGAAGTGTCGCAAACTTATCAATTGCGAAATCCGCGCTAAGCGATCTATTGATTGAACTGACTATCTTTGCACATTGAATTGTTTTCATCTGATGTAGCGCCGACACAAAAACTGTACGAATCATAACCATTACGAGTGAAGCAGGAATTCCCTTTCCGCTCACATCACTGATAAGGGCGCCCACTCTGTTTTCATCAATTTCTTTATAGTCGAAATAGTCTCCGCCTACCCCCTTTGCCGCACGGGTATACCCTTTAATCTGAATGCCGTTTTTATCATAAAAATTCATAGGATTGAGTCCTTCCTGGATTTCTTTAGCAACATCCAGCTGTTCCTGCATCAATGCGGACTCAATCTCATTCTTTTTTGAATCTTTAAGTTCACCAGTCATTAAATTAAATTCACGGGCAAGAAGACCTATTTCATCTCTGGTTTTCACATTTATTTTATAATCCAAATCCCCTTTACCAATTATGGAAACCCCTTTAGATAAAGTCTTAAGTGGTTTCGTTGTCACATGAGCCAGAAAAAAAGCGATTATTATTGAGCCTATAACCGCCGCCAGCGTTATAAATCCCGCCATATTTCTTATTCTCTTTACCTGTTCACGGATCATTTTATCGGAAAATCCGAGTCTGACAACAGCAAGTTTCATTTCTTTCTGGGTTCGATGATAAACAGGAAGAGCAAAATCAAATATTTTACCTTCAGGATCTTCAGAATCTGTGATGGAAACCTTTCGGACAATATTCTTCTCTCCATAAGAAAGAATATCCCTGACGGAAGATTTATCAAGAACTGTTCCATTAAGCTCAGTTTTCGAACTCTTTATCACAAGGCCTTCGGTATTAAAAACATGCACATAACGGATGGAATCTTTCATTTTACCGGACTTAAGAATATTATCTACCGCAACACCTATCGCGAGATCATTTTCAGTACTAAGAGCATCTTCAGCGATATTAGCAAGATTAACGGTTTCCCTGGAAGCGTAGTCCTCGATGGAACGCGTCATAATATTTATCTCATCTTTCATAAAAAACCAGGAAACTGAAGCAACAAGCGAAGCCGATAAAAAAACCATCGCCAAGGAAAATTTGTATTTAAGAGAAAATCTTGCTCTGTTTTTTTCTTTTTTCATTTATTATTACTGCTACTGTTTCAGCAAAATTAAAGTTTGCCGGATATTGTTCTTAGCTTTTTCATGATTCGGGTCAATTGCAAGCACTTTTCTCCATTCGGCAATGGCATCCTGATACCTGTTTGCCGAATAATAATTAATTCCTCTAAAATATAATTCACGTACTCTTGCTTCCTGCTCGGCAGTAAGCGCTTTTTTCACAGGAACTGTTGAGCCTGATGCCCGAAGTTCGGCTTCAACACGATTCAAGGCTACTATCGCCTTTGTGTTTTCAGGATCTCTGTCTACAACCCATCTAAAATTATCACGTGCGTTTCTTAAATTAGCGGCTCCGCCTCTATTATAATAAGCAAGAGCTGCATTATATCTATCCTGTATCTCCTGAGGTGTCGCCGTAAGATTCACATCTGCCGGCTGACGTACGGGTTTTCTGGAAGCAAGCGCTATCAAATTTGCAATATCCGGATATTCCGGATTTACCGATTTTAATATTTCAAATTTTTTCAAAGCTCTTGCATTTTCTTTTTTATCAAGCAATTCGCGGCCTTCGGAGGCAAGCTTGTCCGTGTACTCCTTAAAGCGTCTTGGATCTGTTTTAATCTGACATCTGGCAAGATACTGAGCAGCAATTACATTTTGAGGAAACAAATTCAGTATTTTTCTCCAATTTTCTTCGGATTCCGCATACTGCCCTTTATCATACAAAATCTTTCCATTTGCAATCAAGGACGAAACAAGATCATAATACGGAGATGTTTCATCTATCACCTCTTCCTGCTGCTGTTTTAATGCTTCTTTGACACGTTTAGCAAAACCGATCGCAGTTTCATTATTCGGATCAAGCTTAATAGTTCTCTCAAAGCTTATAAGAGCATCCTTGTAATTTGCCTGCGAATAATAAAATAAACCATTGTTGAATTCCTTATCGATTTCAACCAACTTGTCGCGGAGAAGCTTGTCTGCAAAATTTTTCTTAAGCTGGGGAATGCTTTTTATGCGCGACTGGACATCTTTATAATCAGGGATAAGGGAGGCTGTGTTATTAAAATCATCAAGAGCCGCATCGAAGTCATATGAATTAATATTAGATATGCCGGATTGATAAAACTGTTCCGCCTGAATTCTCTTTTTGGCAGAGGTTTCAATTTCATAAGACAGTTTTTCTATTCTCGCGATATAATTAAGGGCGTCACGATTTTTTGGATCCAGAGATATTACCTGTTTATATTCAGCAAGCGAGTCAGGATATTTTTTCGCATCGAAAAAAACTCTGCCCGAGGCAAGAAGCGATTTTATCTTTTCAAACTTTATTCTATTTGAAACAGCAAGCTCTGCCTTTCGGAGTTCTTCTTTTGCATAAATATCCTGGGGCATTATTCCCAGAGCCTTCTTCCACTCCGGTATCGATTCCTCATATTTTTCCTGCTCAACAAAACCCCTTGCAATAGTAATAAATTCATTATACTGACGTATTTTTTCCTCAGAAATTCTGCGTTTATTAAGTTCATTTCTCAGGTCTTCTTCAAGAATTCTCATCTGTTCCCTAAGCCTGACAAGCTCAGGATCATTGGGATCAATTCTATACGCCGCCACAAAATTCCCCAGCGCATCTTTTGTGTTTGAATCAGCCTCGGCAAGTAGAGAGTCCTTCCGCTTTTCTTCTTTTTGAGTTCGGCTTTGCGGACAAGTATAAGGGTAGGCTATTTCAAGAAGAAGCCGGTTAAGACGCTTAAGATTATCAAGCTCCTGCTCAGTCAATTCTTCATATGGTTTATTTCTGTAATACTGAGTCCAGCGCAACAGATTTATTACTTCCTCATCATTTTCAACCTGTTTGTTTTTCTTTATCCAGATATCATAAAAAGCAGGAATTCGTATAATTTCATTCAAACGGTCAATGCTTCGGTCCGGTGTTGAGAATTTCATCCTTCCATAGTAATAGCCTGATTGTTTTATTTCATTCCAAAGCGCATCAAGCGAAAGCTTGTTCCGCTTAAATTCAGAATCATAGAAATCGCTTGAACCGAATTTAAGTCTTTCAATCACTCCCCTGGCTTCCCAGTAAAATATTTTAGAGCGCTGAAGAGAAATATCTTTCTTATGTTTTTCTTCATACAAAGATTCTATCTGCTGCTGTATTTTTTCATTTCCAGGATCAAGTTCAAGCGCAGTAAGCCATTCATTTAACGATTCTGAAAATTTCTTCTGTTCATAATATTCTCTCGCCTTTTTCATTATATCATCCACTCTGGACGCCTCATTCTGGGAAAAAGAAATCGAAAATGGAAATATGAAAAATGCTAAAAAGATAATTATGATTTTCAATTAGAACTCACAATCGTTTTATTCTTAATTTTAAACATACCGGATGAATCTTTCGATAAATATGCATCTCCAATAAAATCAGACTCCTTCAAATCGGATCTCTTTACAACCTTTCCTCCGAATTTAATTTTTTTAGTCTTGGAATCAATATCTTCAATACCGAAAAGTACAATGTTTTTAAAGTAGTAATCAGAATATATTTCTGCATATTCTGATTCTGTTTTTGTAATAAATTCATATTTATTAAGTACTGAATAGTTTTTATTTCTGATATGAGAAGTCCATTCCTGTAGAAAATTATTATAATAATTCTCATTTGTTTCTTCCCTGCAGGAAATAAAAGCAATGGACATCAAAAGCAAAAATGCCGCAGTTATTCTTTTCATTTCACTCTCCATAATGTTGCAGATTTGATACAAAGAACAAATAGTTGCAAACATGCAACAATAAAAACGCGGATTTTGTTTTTTAAGCTGCATAATCATTAATAAACCAAAAAATCCTTGTTAAATCAATATTTTTTCTTGACTTGATCATTGAAAACAAACCTTAGTTAAGACAGATGAACTGTAATGACAAAAAAAGATGCGGTTCAAAAGGTTCGATATTAGTTCGGCTCAAAAAAAAATAAAGGAGCTCATTGTGAAAAAAGGAACAGGAGAAATAGCAAAAGCCGAGGGAAAATTAGGAATACTTATTCCCGGACTCGGCGCAGTCAGCACAACGCTGATAGCGGGAACATTTCTATCCCGCAAAGGATTGGCAGAACCAAAGGGTTCGCTTACTCAGATGGGTAAGATCAACATAAAAAAAGACAACGAAACCAAGTATGTCAACATCAAAGATTTCGTTCCTCTTGCAAAACTTGATGACATAGTTTACGGCGGATGGGACATTTTCGAAGATAATGTTTATGAAGCTGCAAAACATGCTGCAGTTTTAACAAATGACGATTTAAATAAAGTTAAAGATGAACTTGAAGCTATTAAACCGATGAAAGCAGTTTTCTTTCCTCAGTACGTAAAAAAGCTTCACGGCACATGGATAAAATCCGGCGCTACAAAATGGGATCTTGCAGAACAGCTTATTTCCGACATTGAAAACTTCAAAAAATTAAATAAAGTTGAAAGATGTGTTATGATCTGGTGTGCGAGCACTGAGATTTACCAGGAACCTATTACAGGCATTCATGATACTATTGAGAATTTCGAAAAAGCTTTAAAAGAAAGTCACCCTTCCATAGCGCCAAGTATGATATATGCTTATGCTTCAATCAAATGCGGACACCCATTCGCAAACGGAGCGCCGAATCTTTGTATCGAAATCCCGGCTCTTCAGGAACTTGCTGATAAAAACAGAGTACCTATCGGCGGAAAGGATTTTAAATCCGGTCAGACTCTCATGAAAACTATTCTTGCTCCCGGTCTTAAGGCAAGATTGATTGGTGTTGACGGCTGGTATTCTACAAATATCCTAGGAAACCGCGACGGCGAAGTTCTTGATGATCCTGAGAATTTCAAAACAAAAGAAAAAAGTAAACTTTCTGTACTCGACCAGATATTTCAGCCTGATCTTTATCCTTCATTATATAAGGATTACTGCCACGTTGTAAGAATAAATTATTATCCTCCTCGCGGCGACAACAAAGAAGGCTGGGATAATATCGATATCGCAGGCTGGCTAGACTATAAGATGCAGATCAAAATTGACTTTCTTTGCAGAGACTCAATTCTTGCAGCACCTATAGCTCTTGACCTTGTTCTGTTTTTTGACCTTGCACAGCGTGCAGGAATGTACGGAAACCAGGAATGGCTTTCTTTCTTCTGGAAGAGCCCTATGCATCCGGCAGAAAGACTTCCTGAGCACGATCTTTTCGTTCAGTCAATGAAACTCAGAAATACACTAAGATGGCTGATGGATTATCCTCTTCAGACGCATTTCGGTGATGAACATATCGATTGATTTTTTAAAAATCCGCCTAACGGCGGATTTTTTTATATTATAAAACCAATTTATTATTGTATTATACTTCGCCCGATATCACATAGAAAAATGAATTCAATAAAAAGCAATAAAATAGGAATAGCTCTGGGAAGCGGCGGATCGAGAGGGATTTCTCACATTTCCGTTCTCAAAGAAATATACAAGCTCGGAATCAGCATCGATTATGTTTCAGGAGCAAGCATGGGAGCAATAATCGGTACAGCTTACTGTGCAGGTAAACTGGAAGATTTCGAAAAAATACTTCTTCGATATTATAAAGAAGACCGGATTTATCCGCTGGCAGGATTTGCGGCATCATCATCGGGAATTGCCGATATCGGTAAATTTATGAAAATTTTCAGACGCATTATCTTCCCGTATTCACGAATCGAAGATCTTCCTATACCGCTCTCAATAGTCTGTACGGAATTTCAAACCGGTAAACCCATAGCATTTACTCACGGCGATATCTTCACTGCAATTCGCGCTTCAGTTTCCATCCCCGGCGCACTGGTACCAGTGAAATATGCCGAAACGTATCTAATTGACGGCGGAGTTTCCAACGCGGTTCCCGTCGATGTTGTAAGAAAAATGGGCGCCGACAAGGTTATTGCCGTTAACATAAACCCTCTTAACAAAATGAAAAACCGCCCGGAAATAATTGCCGATTATTCGGCATTCCTTGAAACATCAATGAATTCCTTAATAGACGGACTGATTCCTTCTGACGCCGTCCAGACAAGAAAAATCAGTCTGCCTGCAATTAAAAAGAACATTCCTGCTATTATTCAATTTGTAAAAAAAACACTCAAAATGATAAAATACGCTTATGTTCATATTTTCAAAAATGAATCACGCGATATAACCAAAAAAGAAGTTTTTTTTCCTAAAAAAAACAAACGGCTTCCCAATATTGTTGAAATTCTTTGGCAGACAATTGACATAATGCAATCAGTCAACACTCAAGCATTTTTTGAAAAATATAAACCTGATGTAATAATAGAACCTGATGTAATAGAAATATTTCCTTTTGACTTCACCCGGATTCCGCAGATTTTAGCTGCCGGTGAAAAGGCTGTTTCAGAAAAAGAAACCGAGTTAAAACGGCTCATCAATGAAAATCTTTGACACACATTGCCATTTGCAATCAGATAATTCAGCCGAAACAACCAGAGAATTATCTGACGCAAAAACCGCCAATGTCGTTAAACTATTAAACAACTCTATTTCTTTCAGCGATTGGGGAAAAGTACTTAGAATTTCCGAAAAACATAAAGAGGTACTTCCCGCCTTGGGCATTCACCCCGGCTTTATCGATATGAGCATCAAATCAATAGACACAGAGTTGGCACAATGCGATCTCTCAAAATACAAAGCAGTCGGAGAAATCGGACTGGATAAAAAAAAATCTGCAATTCCGATAGAATCTCAAATAGAAGTTTTTGAGCTCTTCTTAAAGCTCTCGATGGAACTAAACATTCCATGTTCTGTTCATTGTGTCTCAGCTTTTGACGAACTTATTGCCTGTCTGAAGAAATTCAAAAATCATCCGCCCGTCATAATTCATTCCTTTTCAGGCAGTATGGAACTTGCGCGTTCTTTGTCGAAATTCGGATGTTATTTTTCTGTCGGCAGAAATTTAAACAACAAAAGAAACAACAAGCAAATCGAAATGCTTAAATACATTTTTCCGTCACTTATGATGCTTGAATCTGATTCTTCCCAAAGTAATAAAGAAAACAAGGACATTAAAAGCAACAAACCATGTTTCATTAAAGATTATATGATTATTGCCTCAGAGCTTTTAAACATACCGCCAGAATCAATTGCAGACAATACATATAAACTCTCAGCAGGAATTTTCAGAAACTAAAACATATATTACAATAATTCAAAATAAACCGATTTAACACGCCGAGTACTCAAATCCAGCACTTTATGAATTCACTACAGAAGATATTTTTCAAATTCTCAACCGCATGAGCAGTATGGAAACTCTTCCAGCAGGAGAAAATCCCGAAGAAATCGACTTTAAATTCAAATAAGATCC
>JAKJGA010000020.1 GCA_022704645.1 Spirochaetota bacterium | reverse complement strand
AAAATAACGGCTGATTTCGGATACTCTATCATCTTGTCAGAAAACGAAGCCGCAGACTCAATCTTTACAGGCTGTGCCGTTTTGAAATATATTTCTCCTTTTTTAAAAACAAGACTGGCATGATATTTTGAGAGAATCTCCTTAAGCCATGGAAGTTTGCGCTTTTCATACTCTTCCAGAATCACAGATATTATTTTGTAATATTCAAGACATACCTGCTGGGGAGATTTCGATTCCGCAGTCAGAAGCTTGCGGTTTTCCTGTATTATTTTATTCGTCAGAACCACCTGGCGGGCTATTACCATGGAAAGATTCATTATAAAGGAAAACTGATTCAGACTTTCGTAAAACTTGTCAGACGGGATTTTTTTTACACAAGCGTCCTTATCGAGAAGAACTGTTTCCTGCCTGAGTACGGGCTGACCGATTGCCTTTGACATTATCAGCTCAGAAGCTCCGATAATAAAATTCTGTCCTTTCAGGGAATATTTATCGGAATTTGAGATATAATAATAAATTCCGCCATGACTCAGATAATAAGCAGCATCAGAATCCGAATCCTTTTCATAAAGCCTTAAAAAATCCGTACTCATATAAGACTGTTTACAGCCGACAGAAGCTGTTCTTTTGTAAAAGGTTTAGTAAGATATGCCTTGGCATTAACGCTTGTACGCGTACCCTTCATTGTTGTTTCATTAAGGGCCGAAACCATTATAATCTTAGCATCAGCATCAAATTTGGTTATATCTTCCAGAGCTTCAACTCCGTCCTTTCCCCACATAGTTACGTCCATAGTCACAACATCGGGCTTATGCTGTTTATAAAATTCAACTGCATCATTGCCGTTTTCAGCTTCGGCAATAACAGTGTGACCGCCCTCTTCAAGTGCTGCACGGATGATTCCTCTCATAAATTTTGAATCATCTACTATCATAATTTTCGCCATAAAATCCTCTTATTTATTGTTATTATCGGCAGAAACAGTACTTCAATCAGCTGAAAAACAGGAAAGTGATAAAGTCTGAGTATTTAATTGAGAGAATAATTCTTTATAAACTCAGCAGCTTCGGCAAACGGAATAGGCTTTGAATGAATATAACCCTGGGAATATTCACAACCAAATTCTGAAAGCATCGATACATGCTCTGCGTCCTCAGCACCCTCAGCGACAATTTTCATCTGAAGCCCGTGAGCCAGACCGACAATTGATTTTACTATATGCTCACTCTGCTCGTCAACATGCATCCATTTAACAAACGACTTGTCAATTTTAATGATATCGACCGGAAAATGCTGCAGATAGCTGAGCGAAGAATAACCTGTTCCGAAATCATCCATATAAATGAGATGACCGTCTTTTTTAAGACGGAGTAAGGTGATATTTGATTTTGCCATATCTTCCATGAATGCACTTTCAGTTATTTCAAACGCAAGATATTTTGTCTTGATTGAATTGCGTGAAACTTCATTTTCGATAAAATCGACTATGTCTTCATTCAGAAATTCCTTGGCAGAAATATTAACGCTTATCCTGAACTCTTCAGGAAATCCTATCTTTATTCCTTCGGCAATATCCGCACATACTTTTTTTATCATATGGCGAGTCAGATGACCGATTATTCCGCTTTTTTCAGCAACCGGAATAAAAAGATCAGGAGGAATAATTTCACCGTTTTCAGAAATAATTCTCGATAACGCCTCAAAACCGCTGCATTTTTTGTGAGCAAGAGATATTATCGGTTGATAATTCACAAGAACACGGTCTTCATCTATAGCGGATAAAACCTTTTTTCTGATCAAATTCTCTTCGTCTGTTATTTCTTCGGGAATATCCATCTCATGAGAATAAACGCCCTGAATCTTTCCGCGATGCGACACAAGCCTGGTAACAAGTGCCCCCTGCTCATGAATATTATTTAAAGATGAAATGATAAAATTTGAAATTGATTTGCAATTAAAATTTACGTGAACGGAAACATCCCCTGTATCAAGTTCAAGGTCATATTCTTCACCGGTACAGGAAGAATCGTATGAAATAATTCTGGATATTTCCTTTCTAACATGAGAAGCATTCGCAGGCAGACTGATAAAACTGAAAACTCCCATTCTGACAAAATCGAGCAATGTAGAAAAAGGAGCGCCGTAGGATAATAAAACCGCAGGAATTCCCGTTTTGAGCGCTTCGATATCCTGTTTGGGAATGGATGAAATATTATAATCTTTATCGGCACAGAAAACAATCATATCAGACGACATAACAGAATCAGGACAGCTTATTCCCGGCATTTCCGAAACAATCTGATAAACAATCCTTTTCAGTGAGGCCTTTCCGGAAATATAAATGTTTCTTTTATTCATATCCGGGAGATTCTACATCATCATGCAAAAATAATCAATCATTTAACGGTCTCTCCTGATTTCTCTTTTATCATGCGGGCAGTTCATGCATCTGCGCAGTCGTTTTGTAGAAAAATAAAACAAATCAGAAAACTTTCTGCCGGGTTTCCCCTCAAGCATCCACCTGAACGGTTTCAAAGGAGGAAGGATGCTTATCATTTTATGGATAGCCTCTCCTTTTTTCAGCACTTCGCCTTTTTTACCGATGAGATGAATATCCTCTTCAAGTTCATCATAAGAAAACTTATCAGTCTGTTCAGCATAATCAGCAAAAGAAATTGAATCTATCATTTTTTCTCTGTCAAAGCGTGCAATCATCTGAATAAATTTCCGGCACATAGGACAGTCGCCGTCATAAACAAGTAACCAGTAAGCCATTTCTACCTCGCGAAACCATATATTTCAGTTTCGCCAATAATGGAAATAATTATAAGAAGTTTTTGCGGTTAGAAGAAATATGAGTGCCCGCACAAAATAACGGGCACGCTCATTATTTCACAACTTCGCTTGACTTTTTGATATTCATTATCATTATTGACATCAGAAAGGCGGGAATATGCAGGTATTTCTACATCATATATATGAATATCAGAAGGGTCTCAGAAACCTGATTCTGCATACTCTCTCAAAAAGTTTTGAAACTCAGGCTGTAGACCGGCTGGAAAAATTAAACATACCATATTTCGTCCAGAATGTATCGGATTCAAAGATAAACCTTTTTTTCGGTAATAAAAACTGCGTTGATATAATCAGACTTATCGGCAATAAACCTCTTAATGAATATTCACCTGAAGAGGATTTCATACTCGGCATTATGCTCGGTTACGGAATGATTCCGCAGTGCGCAAGATATACTGCAAAACGCAGAAAACAGAAACTTACCAAGAAAGAAATGATTGCATAAATAATTTTGTCTTGACCTGACAACATGCGCCTCAAAATATTTTTATTTATAACCGGAGAGTTTAAAATGTCAGCAATTGAAAAACTGAATGACTATGTTAAAAACAGCGGACTTAAAATCAGCTCTCAGAGAAACCATATTCTTGAAATAATGGAAAGCGAACACATACACCGCACTGTGGAAGATATTTACGATATCGTTAAAAAATCAAATCCCGAAATTGGAATCGCGACTGTTTACCGGACAGTAAAACTTCTCTGCGATGCCGGAATAGCCAAAGAAATACATATGAGTCATGATGTCACCCGTTACGAAATAGTATCAGAAAATTCACACCACGATCATCTCATCTGTCAGAACTGCGGTAAATTTGTGGAGATAGAATCCGATATCATCGAGAAAGAACAATCTAAAATTGCCGCAAAAAATGATTTCGAATTAACAGATCATTGTCATATTCTTTACGGAATTTGCGGAGACTGCCGCAAAAAAAATAAAAAGAAATAAGCGCTTTATTTCAACATCAATCCCCACTGCTCTTTATTTCATTATAGTAGAGCACAAATCCCTAACAAAAATACTTTATTTCTTTATTCCCGTATGTTATAGTCGGAGCCGATCTATTTTCTTATCACAGTCTTGCATTAGAATTTATTATAACGCGGTGATTGATGATTAAATTCGGGCTGCTGCCGATAAGAATACAAATACTGCTTCTTACTCTCATAGTAGCACTTCCTGCAATTGCTATTATTATATATTCCGGACTTAATATGAGACAAATGGTTCTTGAATCGGCAAAAACTGAAACAAATCAGCTTGTTGAAAATATTGCGATTGAACAGAAAAATCTTGAAGCTTCTGCAATGCAGCTCATTACGGTTATCGAACAGCTGCCGTATCTCAAAAATAAAAACAGAAAACGTATGACCGATATTCTTGCAAATACAGTCAAACTTAATACTCAATTTACCAATCTTCTAATAGCCGATAAAAATGGAGAAGTCTGGGCTCACGGTCTTCCTGTTTCCTCGACTTTCAATGCTTCAGACAGAAGATACTTTATTAACGCGCTTTCAAGCGGACATATTTCATCAGGGGAATTTATCCGCAGCAGATTAACATCTCAGCCTGTATTCAATCTGGCCTACGCTTACAAAAACAGCAATAATGAAATAGATGGTGTTTTTATTATCGCACTGACTTTGGGATATTATAATAAAACTCTCAAGCGGTCTTCTCTCGCGCAATATGCACATTTCATGCTTCTCGACCACAAAGGCGTAGTTCTTTACAACTCATCAGAAAAAGATAATTATATTGGAAAAGAATATAATAAAAAAGATTTTATGGATATGCAGTCAGGACCTGACATCAATACTTATGTCAGCAAAACATCTGACTCAGACACCAAAAGCATTTTAAGCTACCGGAAACTATGGCTTCACGGAGAAGAAACTCCATATCTCTATATCCGCGTAACTGTACCTGAAAAAGAAATCCTTGAACAAGCCAATATAATTATGATTCAGAATATACTATTTCTTTCATTATTTCTATTTGCTGCACTTGCTCTGGCATGGTTTGCCGGAAAGCGTTCTATAGCAGACCGCATAATCATGCTCGAAAAAGCATCGAAGAAAATGGCAGAAGGTGATTTGGACATAAGCCTGACAAAGCTAGACACAGGCGGAGAAATCGGAAAACTCGGAAAAACTTTCCTTGAAATGGCTGAAAAGCTTAAAGCACGCGAAACAGCACTTGCTGAAAGTGAAAATAATTATAGAACTATTTTCAATACCAATAAAGACGCTTTGTTCATTCATGATGTCGCAGACGGAAAGATCATTGAGGTAAATGACAGTGTCCCCGAAATGTTCGGCTTCACCCGTGACGAAATAATCGGACAAAATGTAACAAAAATGAGTTATCGAGAATCCAGTCATACATCAAAGGAATCACAGGAACTCATAAGAAAAACGATGGCTGAAGGGCCGCAGACTTTCGAATGGCTTTCAAAAAGAAAAAACGGTACAGCTTTCTGGACCGAAGTTATTCTTTCTTATGCAAAAATCAATAACATAGACTGCACAATTGCATCAGTCCGCGACATTTCAGACAGAAAGGAAGCAGAAGAAGAAAGAAAAAAGCTCCAGAATCAACTTTATCATGTTCAAAAAATGGAATCAATCGGACAGCTTGCAGGCGGAATCGCCCATGATTTCAATAATATTCTCGCCACAATCATGGGATACGGAAGCATAATGCAGGACAGCATGAAAGAAGATGATCCCAATAGGGAAAACCTCGAAGAAATAATGAATTCAGCCGAACGTGCGGCAAACCTGACACAAAGTCTTCTGGCATTCAGCAGAAAACAGCTTATCAATCCGAAAGAAATTGAAGTAAATGACCATATCCGCCGTATTGAAAAATTTCTAACACGTATCATCGGCGAAGACATTACACTAACGACCAATCTTTGCCCGGAGAATCTTTGTATTTTTGCAGATGCGACACAAATAGAACAGGTACTAATGAATATCGCGGCTAATGCACGTGATGCAATGCCTTCAGGCGGAAAACTGGTTATAACTTCATACAGCGAATTCCTGAAAGAAGATGATGTTAGAACCATGGGCTACGGGATTTACGGAAAATGCGCTGTAATAGAAATCAGCGACACCGGTACGGGAATGGATGAAGAAACACGGAAGAAAATTTTTGATCCTTTCTTTACAACAAAAGAAACAGGCAAAGGAACAGGTCTGGGATTATCAATAGTTTACGGGATAATAAGTCAGAACAAAGGACATATATCCGTATATAGTGAAAAAGGGAAAGGCACAACCTTCCGGATTTTTCTTCCTGTAATTGCCGCTGAAAAAGAAACAGAATCATCCTTATCAAACGAAACATCAATTAAGGGCGGTAGCGAAACGATACTGCTAGCAGAAGACAATGAAACTCTTAGAGAAATCAACTGCAAAGTATTGAAGAGCTACGGATATACTGTAATCTCTGCCGAAGACGGAGAAGAGGCAATAACCGAATTTCGAAAAAACAAAGGCATAATTGATCTTATCATTCTCGATATTATCATGCCTAAAAAAAACGGGCGGGAAGTTTTTGATGAAGCAAAACAGCTCAAACCTGACATCAAGGTTCTTTTCACGAGCGGATATCCTGCAGACCTGATTGCCAAACAGGGAGTTTTAGAGCAAGGTATAAATTTTATAGCAAAACCGTCTCCGACGAATAAGATACTCATTAAAATAAGAGAAATACTTGATCAAAAATAATTATAAAATGGTTCTAATTTATATTACAAAACCATAGCAATAAATTTATGCCGGAATAAAACAGCTTTCGCCGCGTGTTAAAATATTTTTCCCGACTGCTACACTATTTCTTTTAGAATTAAAAACAAAACCCGCGTCCCAGTACTGAACGGCCGCGAATAGAGCATTTCCTCCATCATGTTTTCCGCTTCGTTCTGTTTTGAAAACAGCATATTCATTCATCTTAGAAAAATCGCATGAAGAAAAAGCCTTTATTCTTTCTTCCTGAAATTTGTTCCATTTCTCTATATCAGCAAATCCATCACCCTCATCCTCAACAATCAGCCGTACGTTTGAATCAGAAAATGAGAACCAAACTTTAACCTTCTTCATCACATCACAACCATTGCCATGCTGAACAGCATTCTTAATAAGCTCGCTAATCTGCTGTTCCAGAATAAGTTCTTCTTTGATTTCAAGAGGAGCTTTCTGCATTATCAAATGAGTATAAAAACGAATAAGAGAATAGTCGCTTGAAAACTCCTTGTAATACATATTATCTCTTTTAAACAGAATATGATTGCTGTCGATGTCTATAAATCTGTTCATTAGGTCCTCCCTTTAGCGCTCATTTCCAATAAAGCGCTGCTTACTGATTCTGAAACCGGAAAAAATTTAATAAGCTGATTCAGCTTCAAAACTTCAAAAACACTTTCGCCTAGACATGTAAGATAAAAGTCATAATTTTTTTTCTTTACCGCGCTAAAGAAAAAAAGCAGCGCTCCGATTCCGCATGAATCGATATATCCCACATCTTTAAGATCTATGATAAAATTAGAATCGGAGTGCTCACCTTCTTCTCCGATTATATCCCTGAATTTAACCGTAGTATAAAGATCAAGATCTCCTTTTAAATATACTACCCTGCACCCTTCCATATTTTCAATATGGTATTCCATACAAAAATCCTCCCGCTAAGACAAAAATTCAATTAATACAACAGTTTGATCATCATGCTGGGGCATGCCTTCCGAAAACCTATCAACTTCTGAACGAATATGTGAAACAATTTCTGATGGAGATAAGTGACGGCAGTCATTTACTATTGTTTTCAATCTATTTACAGAAAACTGCACTCCGTCAGTATTCATAGCTTCTGATACACCGTCAGTGTAAAACAGCATTCTATCACCTCTGTTAAGATATAGACTTATACTTTTATATTTTTTTTCAGTTGTAATTCCTACAGGGAACCCTTCTGCTTCAATTTCTTCAATTTCCGGTTTATTACTGCGGCAGAGAATGCATGGATGGTGACCGGCATTTGAATAATCAATTTGCCCGCTGTTTCCGTCAATAATCAGAGAACTCATAGTCGCATAGCGGTCTATTCCGACATGACCGGTCAAACCGCGGTTAGCATAATTAAGTATAGTTGCACTGCTTGATATCCGGTCTTTTATTATATGAATTATTGTTCTTATAATAACCGCAACAAGAGAAGCCGGAACTCCCTTACCTGCTACATCACAAATAACAAATCCGAGTTTTCCGCCGCCGATATGAAAAAAATCAAAGTAATCGCCGCTGATTCCTCTTGCCGGTTTCGTATATCCTTCAACTATGCAATTTTCAAATAAACCGAATTTTTTCGGCAAAAGCTTTTTCTGTATTCCGGCAGCAATGCTGATCTCTTTCTCTATTTCATTTTTGAGAAGAATTTCTTTATGAAAATCCATATTTGCAACGGCAATTGCTGCAAAATCAGCAAATGTTTCTGCACGGTGATAATCCGAATCCGAAAAATTTTCTCCATGGCGGTTTTTCTGATAAACAAATACACCATAGTATTTTTCTGATGTCTTCATAGGCATAATTATAATTGAATTAATAGCCAGCAATTCCATTCTGGAATATTTTCTGACTTCACACCGCTTATCTTTATAATTGTCGCACGAATAAAAAGCCTGCCCATTTGCTAGCGATTCCGTTAAAACATTTTCATGTTCCGGTCTTTCATTTCTAAAATTATCAATTTCATAAATTGAAATATAGTCTCCGGAATCAGACACTTTTTTAAGGAATAAATTATCATCAAAAATATAGACCGCCCCTCCGTCCGCAGAAATCGCACGTATTGAGGAAGTCAGCATCGATTCCAGCACTTTTAAATGACTCCCAGATGAACTGATTTCATTTCGCATTGTACGGGTAAATCCGAAAGCTAATGCAATATCATCACTCTGTTTTTTTATAATATCCCTTAGATCTCGATGACGATAATACACAGAAATTATACCAAGGGCTAAGCTTAATGTATATATTACAGGCAGAATGACTATAAATGAAAATTCAACAAATGAAAAAGTCATCACAAGATGATAAAGCAGTAATACTGGGATAATACAATAATTGAAAATAATGGATTCTCCACGCCGGAAAATCCTGTTATCACGAATAAGATTTCTGATTAAATAAACAGCAATAAAACCTATGAGCAAATAACGCAGATAAAAGCTATAATTAAATGGAAAAACTTTAAATGCAACATCAACAACAGATGAGCAAAGAATAATAATCGCTGCATCATCAAAAAGATTTGTTCTTATTCTTGTTGATGAAAATTCAACAGATAATACCGATATAGCTATTATAAATCCCAAATGCAGCATGATTGTTAGATAACTTAATCCCAGAAGAGACAGTATTTCCGACAGAAGAAGGACAATCAGCAATCCGTTTAAGAGCAAGTTAAGTTTAGGTGAATATTCCATTTTTTTATAAATAAAATATGATAAAACCAGAAATGAAATGAATAAAAATCTCGCTGATATAAAATATTCCATCACCGTCATCACTGCTTGTAAACCTTTATCATTTTAACAGTAGTATAATCGAGAATGATTCTTGAGACAGATGTCTGAAGGAGATATGGATGATTATAGCTGCCGCTTATAATTTTTATTGAATTGCCCGGCATTAGCCCCATCGAATAAAGCTTATGCCTTATACTGTCAGAAGCATCTATTTCGGCAATATCCAATACCGATCCGGAAGAATGTTGGTCTAAACTTTCAACACAGTACATGATAGTTAATCTCCGCCTTTGATTTTTTAAGCTGAACTCCAGCTTAAAAAATCTGCGAAGACATAGGAATAAATAATGTTTATTTTGTCAACTTAATATTGATTTTCATTATCATTTTAAAACCTCTTAGCCTTAGCCTACTCCGAAATAATTTTTTCCAAACCGGACCTGTCGATAATCCGTATATTTTTTCCGTCCATCTCGATGATACCGCATTCATGCAGCTTCTTTATTTCGCGGCAAAGAGACGGACGTGAAACATTAAGCAGTTCTGCCCATTCTGTTTTTGAGTATGGAAGACGAAATTTTTCTAACACAGCGTAGTCGTCATAAAGAAGCGAAAAAGCTATTTTTTTTCTTATCGATGATGTTGAAAATAATTCAAGTTTTCTCTCAAAAACCAGAACCTCTTTTGAAAATAAACTTATAAGATTTTCAGCAATGACGGAATCTTTACATAATATCTCATACACGCTTTTTTTGTTTATATACAAAATCTCAGTTTCACCTTGGGAATATATATCACAGGGGAAAGACGGATTTCTGGAAAATGCGACACCTCCTCCGAACAAATCTCCGCTCTTACGGTGAAATATTGTATAACCTCTTCCGGATTCAAGATTCTTTTTCACATTAAGCGATCCTTTCAGTATAATTCCGAAATATTCTGTTGAATCCTCACTGTTAAACACCGATTCTCCGGATACATACCGTTTCACGAAACAGTCAGTTTTTTCAAGAATGGAATCTATCTCTTCGGCCGTTTTACCGGAAAAAAGATAACAACTTACGCTAAAATCAGAATATTTTTTCTTCATAAAATCCTTATGCCCGTATTAGTCGCAAACGCATGCGCAATATTGATATTCGTTATCATTTTACAATGTAAACAATACGTCAACATTAATTGAGGCTGTATCTGCCGATACAGCTATTTAATATATAAAATATACCTTCATCCAGCGGATATTCACAAATTGATCTGCCAATTATTCAATAGGAGGTTTTAGATTCATCAATGAGAAAACAAAAACACCACGCTATATTGCTTTTACTACAGGCGGCCGAACCGGCAAAAATAAGACTGATTATATCGGGCATTCTGATTTTTGCCGGTTCATTATGCTCAATTATCCCCTACTACACAGCATATTTAATCATCAGAAGTATTATCAACAAATCCTTTGATATCGACGATTTGTTTTTATTCGGAGTTTACGCAGGAACAGCTGTTATATTGCAGCTGATCTTATCGGGCACGGCAATGATTCAGTCTCATAAAGCCGCATATAAGATTTTATTTGAACTGCGGGTTAAACTGGCAAAAAAATTGACCAAAATCCCTCTTGGCTATTTCGAAAACACCAGTTCCGGCTTCCTGAAAAAAGTTATGATGGGAGACATAGAAGCAATTGAGGAATTTATTGCCCACAATCTTGTAGATCTTTTTTCTGTTTTTTTCATACCTCTATTAATATTCGGATGGCTCGCGACTATACATCTTCCGCTGGCTTTGCTTTGCATTGTACCTGTTTTTGCAGGATTTCTTCTCCAAAGAATCCGCATGCATGTCGAAAGAGATGTTTTCCATAAATTCTTTAAGCTTAAAGCCAAGATGAACACGACAATTATCGAATTCATTAAAGGCATGCCTGTCATTAAAGCTTTTAACCAGTCGGTTTTTTCTTTTAAAAAATACAAGGAAGAAGCTGAAGCTTACAGCGGACACTGGATAGAAATGAACAGAAAAGCCGGCGGATTTTTCGCGATATACGCACTGCTGATGGATCTTTCAATTGTACTAGTCCTCCCTGTCGGCGGCTGGCTTTTTCTAAAAGAAAGTCTCAGCCTTTCAGAATTCCTTCTTTTTATGTTTCTCGGACTAAGCCTGACTCGATACATGAAGCTTCTTGTGGGCTTCGGATCAAACATCACGCAGATAAGCCAGGGAGCTAAGGCTCTTAACGATATTCTGAACACAAATGAAATGCCGGACGGGGGAAAAATCACACATTTAAATAATTATGACATCGAGTTTGAAAATGTATCATTCGGATACGGTGAAAAAACCATTCTTAAAAATATCAGCTTTAAAAGCCTCCAAGGAAGCATAACCGCATTAACAGGAAACTCCGGAGCCGGAAAAACAACTATCGGGAGACTGATACCGCGTTTCTGGGATATTAAACACGGTGAAATCAAAATCGGCGGAGTTAATATCAAAAACATCCGGAATGATGTTCTTATGAGACAGGTAAGCTTTGTTTTTCAGGACATCTTTTTATTTAATGATACTGTATTAGAAAACATTCGCATGGGAGATCCGGCAATTTCCCGCGAAAAAACAATTGAAATTGCAAAAAAAGCTCAATGCCACGATTTCATCATGAACCTGCCTGAAGACTATGACACACGTATCGGAGCCGGATCTACATTTCTGAGCGGTGGAGAAAAACAGCGTATTGCGATTGCCCGCGCAATCGCCAAAAATTCTCCTGTAATAATTCTTGATGAGGCAACTTCATACGCCGACACCGAAAACGAAGAAAAAATCCAGACGGCACTTTCAGTTTTGCTCAAAGATAAGACAGTTCTAATTATCGCCCATCGTCTATCAACCATCAAAAACTCGCAGCAGATTTTAGTTTTTGATGATGGTGAAATTACAGGCAAAGGTACTCATTCTGAACTCTATACCGCGAATAAAACATACAGAAATATGTGGGATATGCACATTGACGCGGCAGAATGGGGAATAAAAAGAAATTGAGAATAAAGGAATTTTTAATATGATAAAAACAATCGCTTTAATAACAAAAAATAATAAACTCCGGATTATTCAAACTGCCCTTATTTCAACAATCGAGGCTGTTTTCGGTTTTACACCTCTCATCATTCTGTATTTTCTTCTATGCAGTATGATCGACGGTACATTTACTTACAATAAATTGACACTGTATTCGATAATACTTGGCATAGGGACAATTTTTAGAGGTTCGTTCTCATATTTAAATGTTACTGTCTCTAGAAGAAATGGTACTCTTTTAATAAAAGATCTCCGTCTGAGAATCGGTGAACATATTCGTAAACTGTCAATGGGCTTTTTTGATTCTCATGATGTCGGTGAGCTTTCGATGAAGGTTCTCGACAACATAAACAAAATGGAAATGATTCTTACAATGCTTTTCCCCGAAATCATTTCAGCATTTGCAATGAGTATTCTTGTAGCTGGAAGTCTGTTTTTTATCGAACCCAGAATGGCATTCGCAACAATTATCACTATGCCTATAGCTTTATATATAATGACCTGGGCGAAAAATATTATGATTAACCGCGGCAGAGAATTATATAAATCATCATTCCGTCTTGCAGACAGTCTTCTTGAGTTTCTTAACGGGATAAAATACATAAAATCTTTCAGCAATTCGCAAAAAAAACTTAACGATCTCATAGAAACCATGGATGACTTCAGAAAGAACAGTCTGAAGACAGAAGGCACTCTGAGTCCGGTCATGGTTTTGGCAGGAATTTTCATAGATATAGGCATTGTATCTGTAGTTCTGATGGGTTCATATCTTCTTATAGGCGGAAGCATCTCGCCTAAGATCTTTATCATTTTTATAATTATCAGCTCTAGATTTTTCGATATTCTGAAATCGCTTTCGGTTAATTACATCAAAGTAAAATATCTCGGCATTGCAGGAAAAAGCGTTAATGAAATTCTTGAATTAAAAGAAACTGAAGGAACAGATCTTCCTGTTTTTTCAAATCGGGATATCCGGTTTAAAAATGTTTCGTTTGCATACAACGGCACTAATGTATTAAATAAAATCAATCTGGATATAAAAGAAAACACAATGACTGCTTTCGTCGGGCCAAGCGGTTCAGGCAAAACTACACTTGCCAACCTTATTTGCCGGTTTTACGATCCTCAATCAGGAACAATCCTCATGGACGGCCGTGATATAAGAAAAATTGATCCCGAGCATATTTTGAGGCAGACAAGTTCGGTTTTCCAAAAAGTATTCCTGTTTAATTATACTATTTTCAACAACATTAAAATAGGACATCCCGGCGCATCCGAAAATGAAGTCATTGATGCGGCAAAAAAATCCAACGCTCATGATTTCATAATGAAACTTCCGGATGCTTATAATACAATGGTAGGCGAAAACGCAGTCAATCTGTCAGGAGGTGAACAACAACGCATATCAATTGCCCGGGCAATCCTGAAAAATGCTCCGATTGTTATTCTTGATGAAGCAACCGCGTCTCTTGATCCTGAAAATGAACTTTTTATTCAGCACGCAATATCAAATCTGTTAAAAAATAAAACAATTATAGTAATTGCTCACCGGCTAAAAACTATAAAAAACGCTGATAAAATAGTACTTCTAAACAGGGGGAAAATCGAAGCCGAAGGCAGTCATGAATTTTTATTAAACAACTCAGAATTATATCAGTCGATGTGGGACAAACAAAATTCTGCAACAGGATGGATTATCGGGAATTAGCAATCCATACGCACAAACCGCTCTGGAAAGATGCATTATCCATTTTTCCAGAGCGGCTGAAAATACTTCAATCTCCGCTAAAACCAGCTTCAACCTGCCTATAATCTTTAACTCAAATGCAATCAAAACATATCCTTGCCGTCATTTAATAAATAGTATCTGCCGATACGGAACTTTTTCCGTAATTGTGACAGATTCATTAAAGGAAAATAATTATGAATAAAAATATTTGCCTCGAAGAATTGATTAAAACAAATAATAAAGAACATTCTTTCAGGCTGACTTTAAAAAGAAAAACAATTTTCGATATTATCAGAAAAATGCCCGGACATTCAAGCGTGGAAGAAATTCTCGACGAAACGAGAAAAGATGGGAATAAAATAGGCATAGCGACAATTTACAGATTTTTGAATCTTATGAACAGAAAAGGATTCATTAGTTCAATGTCTGGTAATGACGGGATAACGCGTTATTCAATTTCCTTAACAAAAAAAACTCACCATCACCTTATCTGCAAAGCATGCGGCAAAATAATTGATATAGCTGACAATTATCTGATAGAGACTATTAAAAAAAATAATCCCGGATTTGAAATACCTGATCAAAGTATAAGCTTTTACGGAATTTGCCATGAGTGCAGAAAATCATCAAATACAAACGGAGATAAAAATGTACAGCATAGGAATTGACATAGGATATTCAGCAGTTAAAACTGTAATTCTCAATCAGAATTTAGAAATTGTTTTTCATAGATATTGCCTGCACGAAAGAAAACCTTTAAAAGTCCTTTCAGCAATTTTGGACAGCATATACAGCAAAATAGATACTGAAAAAATTAAATTTGGAGCAATGTCAGGAAACTGCCCGGTTGAATTCAGAAAATTATCCGGCCTGACAAAAACTAATTCCATTACATCTTTGCTGGAAGGGGCTAAAGCATCAAAACTATCGCCGAATTCTATAATTGAAATCGGAGGCGAAAGCTCTAAGTTTATAACCGGAATCTGCATGGAAAATCTCCATAAAATGGAAATATCTTTAAACTCCAGCTGCGCAGCCGGTACCGGCGCCTTTATTGAAGAACAGGCTTCAAGAATCGGAATTCCTCTTGAAAAGTTTTCCGAATATGTCTCTAAAGCTGACTCCATTCCTAGAATCGCGGGCAGATGCAGTGTTTTCGCAAAAACAGACATCATTCACCATCAGCAGGAAGGGATTTCCTCAGAAAATATTCTCCTCGGACTGTCATACGCACTTGCAAGAAACTACAAATCAGCTGTAATAAAAGAACTGCCAGTTGGGAAACCTCTGATGTTCTGCGGAGGGGTTGCTTACAATAGCGGAATCATCCTTGCTCTGAAAGATATTCTGAAACTGCAGGAAGTTGACATATTTATACCTGAATACCCCGGAGAAATCAACGCAATCGGTTCAGCTTCTATTGCTTTTCAAAAATCATTTAAGGTTAATTTTGACAATCTCTATTCAATTTGTTATCAGATTGATAATGAGAACAAATCATTACCAAAAGATTCACTTAAACCTCTTTATAAATTTGCAGGGAACATACCTGATAATTCCCGCAATAATTCGCTACTGCCTGCTGCAAATTCAAAATGTTATCTGGGAATTGACTCAGGATCAACAAGCACCAATCTTGTATTAATTGACGAAAATAATAATGTAATTACACATCAATATCTAAAAACTACAGGAAAACCCGTTGATAGAATAATTGAAGGCCTCCAAAAAATATCCGATAACATTGGCATTAATATCAGAATTGCAGGAGCCGGAACAACAGGTTCCGGAAGATATTTATCGGCAGAACTTATAGGTGCAGATATTATAAAAGACGAAATCACTTCGCAGACACGCGCGGCTGTATTTTTCGATCCTGAAGTCGACACAATATTTGAAATAGGAGGACAAGACTCAAAATATATATCTTTAAGAAACGGCGCCATAGTCGATTTTCACATGAACAAAATATGCGCGGCAGGAACCGGAGCTTTCATAGAAGAACAAGCCAATAAATTCGGCATTTCCATCGATTCGTTCGGATTAGAAGCTTTGAAATCAGAAAATCCATTCGAATTGGGAGAACGCTGCACCGTATTCATGGAATCAAGTGTTGCCTCCGCCCTCGCAAGAGGCGTCAAAACACGCGATATAATATCAGGTCTATGTTATTCAATAGCACGTAACTATCTCGATAAAATAGTCGGGCAAAAAAGGATAGGCAATAAAATATTTTTCCAGGGAGGTGTTGCTCACAATCAGGGAATAATAAGCGCATTGCGGGCATTAACCGGAAAAGAAATAATAATTCCGCCTTTTTTCAGCGTTACCGGAGCACTCGGAGCCGCACTTTTAGCTAAAGACAATGTACATAAATATACAACACAGTTTAAAGGATTTCACATAAACGCAGAAAATTTCAAGAAAGAAACAATTAAAATCCCTTCATTGAATATAACTGCGAACAGATTCTCTGCAGAAATAAATGATTTTATTTTTCAGAACAACTTTTGCTCCCCAATGGAAACCCAAAAAATCATCGGAATTCCGAGAGCTCTTTTCGCCTACGGAATGTATCCCTTGTTCAACGCATTTTTTTCGGAACTCGGATTTAAAACTATTCTTTCAGATGCAACAAACGAAAGAATCATTTCTCTAGGTCAAGAATACTCTATGGATGATACATGCTTACCCCTGAAGCTTATAGCGGGCCATGTTGCTGATCTCGTATCAAAGAAACCCGACTTTATTTTCTTCCCGCAAATATTCACAGTGAAACAGCCGGAACCGGCTATTAGACAAAATTTTGCCTGCATCTATATGCAGCTCGCGCCTGAAATAATAAAACAGACCATAAATCTATCAGAATATGGAATAAAATTTATTTCACCTACAATGGGATTCGGATCCGGAAAAGAATTCATGATAAGATGTCTTACAAAAACGGGGGAACTTCTCGGTTGTTCACAAGAGAACATAGGCAAAGCTATAATACGAGGAATGGAAGCTGCTTTAAATTTTGAAAAATCTATGCGTATCAGAAAAACAAATGATATAAACAATTTAGACCCGGATAAAAAATATTTTGTCATAATATCAAAAATTTACGGTATCGCAGATCCTGTTTTAAACCTCGGCATTCCGGACAGACTTGTTAAAATGGGGTACCCGGTAATTCCGTTTTACAGTATTCCCGACACGGATATTTCAGAAAATCATCCTAACATGTTCTGGTCTTTCGGAAAACACATTCTGCAATCTGCACTTTTCATTAAAGAACATCCGAACGTTTATGCGATTCTTCTCACTCATCATGGATGCGGACCTGATTCAGCACTTATTCATTATTTCGAAGAAATAATGGAAGGTAAACCATATCTGAATGTTGAGGTGGACGAACATTCTTCCCGAGTGGGTGTAATTACAAGGGTTGAAGCATTCGTAAACAGTCTTAATAATTCCGTAACAGAACAAACCTCATTTCAAAAATCAATTAACAGAAAGATGATCAGCAAAAATACCGGCATTCACACTGCGATTGACGGTTTAGATTCTGAAACAACATTCTTTCTTCCTCACATTTATCCCTATTCAAATATTTTAAGTTTACTGTTGAATGCACGCGGAATAAGATCCGAAATACTTCAGCCGTTTACAAAAGAATCATATAT
>JAKJGA010000169.1 GCA_022704645.1 Spirochaetota bacterium | reverse complement strand
GATATCATTGACTCCATCGAAATACCAAGTCACATCAGAGATCTTTCCGCATCAGGAAAAAAATCCAAAATTGACATCGGCGAATTCATTGACGGCTTACCCTTCCCTGCACTTGCTTCAGGAGTAATTACCGCCGCTTCATTTACAAGTGCACGAGTGATGTACAATACCCGTCCGCTTCTTGAAAAATTCAGCAGCGAAATGGGTATTTTCCGTCATCCGAAAAGAATGCTATGGCTCACTGATACTTTAGAAGATACTAACGGCGTCGCGATGGTTCTGAAATCATTTCTTGTAGAAATTCAAAACAGGAATCTTCCTATTGATATCTGTGTTGTTTCATCAAAAATGAAAAGTCAGAAAAATTTAATCGTCATGAAACCTCTTGCAGAATTTACTCTTCCTTTCTACGAAAACCAGAAGATTAGAATTCCTGATATTATAGAACTTCAGAATCTTTTTCTCAAAAACGGTTATGACAGAATAATTTCTTCAACAGAAGGGTTTATGGGATTTGCGTCAATATTTCTGAAAAAAGCATATTCCGTTCCGGCATACTTCTATGTTCATACAGACTGGATGACTTTTGCAAAAAAAGTTCTCGAGTTTGATAAAGATAAGAATGCAAAGCTGAAACGCTTATTGCGGGTTTTTTATGGTCAGTATGATAAGCTATTTGTATTAAATACCGACCAGAAAAAATGGCTAACAGGTCCGAACATCGGATTTGCTGATGATAAAGTTTTTTTAACCGCTCATTGGGTCGAAGATGCTTTTTATCCAAAAAAATCCGCAAAAGAAAAATATTTCGGATTCAGTCAATCTGAGCCTGTATTGCTTTTTACAGGAAGGATATCAAAAGAAAAAGGCGTTGATGAAGTACCTTTCATTTATTCAGAAGCAAAGAAAAAAATACCCGGGCTAAAAATGGTTTTCGCCGGTATTGGCCCAGAAGAAGAAAATTTAAAAAAGCTAATTCCTGACGCAGTATTTCTCGGATGGGTTGACCATGAAGCTCTTCCTGAGATATACTCTTCGGCCGACATGCTTATACTGCCTTCCCGTTTCGATACATTCGGATGCGTAGTCCTAGAAGCTCTTTCATGCGGTCTTCCAGTGGCTTCTTATAGAACAAAAGGACCGAAAGAGATAATTCTTCACGGCAAATGCGGTTATGTTGAAAATTCAAGAAAAGAACTGGCAGACAGAGTAATCGAATTTTTTTCATCACACGAAAAACAAAAGAAATTCAAATCTGAGGCGATTAAAAGAGCATCATATTTCTCAAAGAAACGGATCCTTGACGAATTCCTCAAAGCAATTGATATTTGACTTGCCAGAATAAGCGCACGTTAATTTCATGAATCCATGAAACGGGCGCTTATTCTTTTTATACCTTTGATTCTGGTTTCAGTATTGCTGACTTTTTCCGATGCATCTGATTCTTTTTCTTCTTTCATTAAATCCGTATCGCCAGGAATCCACGATGCGGCAAATTACGTTCCAGGAAATTCTTTAAAAGAAAGCCGCTTTAACATTCTTCCGCCGAATTTCACTTTTTCATTTAATACTCTCATTTATAAAACAAGTTCTTCTGAAAATATATCAACTATTTCAAAAAAAGCTCTGCCTTTCACTAGATTTTACTCATCAAAAGAGCTTGAAGATGCTATTAAAAAAACAAATTCCGTTCCGGCAAGCTCCATAAAAGCGGGATTTGTTCTCCTGATTCCCAATTCGCTCTCAGCTTTTGAAATTGATCACAGAAACAAGTCAAAGGCAAAGATTCCTTTTACAAAGGGCCTTTACTTTACGGCTTCTTCAGCAGGCCGCAATTCCATGATATCAACAGTTGACAAGTTTTCAGAGATAGGAATAAATACTGTTGTTTTCGACATAAAGGATGTAGAAGGAACTCTTTCCTTTTATTCTAAAAATCCGCTCGTTCGTTCTCTGGAGCTGGATAAAAACAAAACAATAAACAGCCTTCCGAAATTAATCTCCGAACTGAAAAAACGTAATATTTATACAATTGCAAGAATAGCCTGCTTCAGAGATCACATTATTGCAAAGAAATGCCCTGAGCTTGCCGTCAGATCAAAATCAGGCAAAGGTATTTGGAACGAATCATCGAGCGAACTTTGGATTGATCCCACAAACAAATATGTTCAGGAATATATTATAAGTCTTGCCGTTGAAGTTGCAGAATACGGCGTTGATGAAATTCAGCTGGACTACATACGTTTCCCTACGGCCTCAAACATTGAAGATGCTTCATTCGCATGGCATTTCGGATCAATGAAAAAGGAAGAAGCAATCACAGCTTTTCTCAAAAAGATTTACCGCGAAATGAATCTCAGAAACACAAATCTCTCAATAGATATTTTCGGAGTTGTTGCATGGGGATATGAAGGCGATATCAACAGCACAGGTCAGCGAATCAAACTACTTGCTCCGCACTGTGATGTAATTTCTCCGATGCTTTATCCTTCGCATTTTAATGATCATTTTGACGGATATCAGAAACCAGGCGACAATCCCGAATATTTCATCGCCAAAGGTGTTGAACTCGTTAAAAAAGATGCAGGTGGTAAAATTGTAAGACCATGGCTTCAAGCTTTCGGGTGGCGCGTATCAAATTATAATGAGGCTTATATAAAAGCACAGGTAAAAGCATCAGGCGCGAAAGGATACCTCTTCTGGAACGCATCAAGCGATTACAAGAAAGTCTACAGCGCCTACAGCAGCAAAAAATAAACTCTTGTACTAAAATGGTTCTGAGCTTTCAATCCAGTCCGCAAATGTATCTGTATCAATATCGCTTTGTCTTTTTATGCAATTTCCTTCTTTTGCAGCTGGCAATCCCGCACTTCCCCATTCTGCTGATGCAGCTTCATCTTTTGAACCGCCGTTAACATAAACACAGTCTATCAGCAGATCATTTCTGAAAAGTTTTACAGTTTCTCCCGAATTTTTCATTGTAAACTTTAGTTCACCCGAAGAACTAATGGAATATAAACTCAATGCAGAAACTTCATCCTGGCAATAATATAATATTTCTCCAGGTGACATTTCCGCATCGCCTAAAACGCATGATGACGTACCCGCGCCAAGAGCATAGCCCTTAAGACTTATTTTTTCATCCCATGTATTTTTTATAGAAATAAATTCTTTTCCGGAATCTGCTCCTGAAGGATTATACATGACGGAATAAATTTTAACTGCGGAATAGTTTATTTTTCTCGTAATCAATATCTCACAGCTGTCCTCAAATCCATTAGCTGCTGCAGTTATGAAAACATTGCCCGGCTTTAGAAATTCAGCCTTACCTTCCAAAACTGAAACCAGAAGTTCATCAGACACTGTATAATTTACATCAGACGCAACACTGCGCGTTCCGTCTTTCTTCAAGATAACGCTCTTCAGTTCATGAAAATCTCCTTCAGCAACTTCCGAGGGTATAATCAATTTAATTCCGCATACATCATCCGGAATTTCATTCTGAATTTCATCCCCCGAACACGAAGCGATGAGCACTGATAATAGTAGTATTAATTTCATAATTACCTCAGAAATTAATACGTTTTATTTATTTTTTTTTTCAATTTTATCCGTTTTTTTGATTATAAATTTATACAGACATTAGTTACGTTTTTATAAAAAGTAAAATTGTCACAAAAAATACAAAACCTGTTAAAAAATTATCGACTCATTAACTGTCGGTGCTAATATATAAACAATTAGAGAGAAAATAAACAGGAGAATATCATGAAAGCTGTAAAAATAAGAGAAAATATATACTGGGTTGGAGGAATTGACTGGGATCTAAGAAACTTCCACGGTTATATGACCCAGAGAGGATCAACATACAATGCCTATCTTATAATTGATGAAAAAATAACACTAATTGACACTGTAAAATCATATCTTTATCCTGAAATGATTCAAAGAATATCATCAATTATCGATCCTTCAAGAATCGATTATGTTATCGCAAACCATGTTGAAATGGATCATTCAGGCAGCATGCCAG
>JAKJGA010000168.1 GCA_022704645.1 Spirochaetota bacterium | reverse complement strand
AGCAAAAGATACAAGCGGAGAGCGCGGCGCAAGTATGGAATCAAAAAATCATTGGAGTGTTTAATCAATCCGTGTTGAAATTCCTTTCTAAAATAAAGACGAGCGCAACGCCCGAAATAAAAGCAAACGGAGAACGAATAATTAAGAAGAGCGAACTTGGCGAGACACAATACGTCAGCGCGAACTATATCGTGAGAAATAAGACAGTCATAAGTAAACACGTATTCGCCGGCAATCAGAGAATCGCGAGCACAGTCAGCATGAAGAACAACTGCGGAACGATGACTGAACAGAATACGATGTATTTTCATCCGGATCATCTGGGATCAAGCAGTTATGTGACTGATAAGAAGGGGAACTTCTTCGAGATGATAGAGTACTTGCCGTATGGTGAGACGCTGTACGATGAAGCGGCTACTGTGGATAAGACAGAGTTTAGGTTTACCGGCCATTTGAAAGATGATGAGACAGGATTCTATTATTGCCATGCAAGATATTATGATCCGAAGATAGGGAAATTTATTTCTGCGGATGACAGGTTTGATGATTTGTACAGTTCGGCAGGATTGAATATATTCTCGTATTGTCATAACAATCCGATCAACATGGTCGATCCTGATGGGCATATCGCGAGAGAAGAGTCTTATGCCCAGTGGCGGTGCTATCCTGATGATCAAAGTGAAGCTAAATATTTTAAGGCAAAAGTTCTAGATAGAGGAGGTAAGTGGGATGATAAGGGTGTAAATGTCGTTGGTGTAAGAGACAGCAGTACTCCCGCCAAAACTGATCAGCAAAAAGCAAATGATTTATTCGTGGTAATTAATAACAATCAGGTTCAGGGTTACTTCCGTGGAACTACAGAACCGGGTGTTGAAAGTTGGACAGATTCAAGTGGTAATACATCTGGAGAATTAGGGGGAGTTGCTCACTTAAATCCAGGAGATTATACTTATAAATTTATGGCACCAATTAGTAATGAAGCACGTAGCCATGGCTATTTTAATTCAGTTGGAGCCTTACCTGTTACGAGGGATTTTAATGAAAATGGAAAAATAAGTTCTTTTGAAAAAAAATTCTTTCAAAGTACAAGCCTTGATATTCAGTTTCACTGGA
This sequence comes from Spirochaetota bacterium, assembly GCA_022704645.1. GTDB lineage: Bacteria > Spirochaetota > UBA4802 > UBA4802 > JAFGJZ01 > JAKJGA01. Next base: position 2,958 of record JAKJGA010000168.1, on the reverse strand, counting down.
TGGGACGAGGAAGTTTTATAAATGGATATTCGCATGGATGTCAAGGAGTCAAAGGAAAATTTTATTTGAATGGAAATGGAGTGCGCAACTCTGCGAGTGATGCTGCCCCTCAGTTGGGTGCTTATGATGTTTTTGTTCAACAGGCTGGCGCAAGGGGGATAATGAATTATCATTTGTTTGAGGTTGGAGACATTAATCAAGGTATATTTAATTCAAATGCAATTCTTGGGAAGATCCCAGAATAAAAAAGAGGTAAAAAATAATGAAAAAGAGATATCTTATTCCAATATTTATTTTAATCACATTTTGTTCAAAGACGGAAGAAATGAAAATAACATATGATGAAATTAAAAATGATATTGTTGATAATAAATATTATTGTCCATATGAAAGAATATCTGATATTCGAAATGCGGATTATATTTTAGATAAAAATGAATTAAACGATTTTATTTCAAAACAAAGAGAATTATATGATTCAAATTTCTTTGTATGGCAGGATGATTCTATTAAAATTGATGCATCGTCTTATCTGGATGCTGAAAAATATAAACCTTCAAATGTAAGTGATAATAAAGTTGAAACAGTGTGGGCTGAAAATGCGAAAGGATATGGATATAAGGAATGGATAAAATTCAAAGTAAAGCCTAGTCGTAATTATGAAATTCAATATATTGCTTTTTATCCAGGGCATGGAGGGAGTATTGATTTGTTTAAAAAGAATAATAGGCTTAAGTCTGTTGTTGTGAAAATATATAATTCATCAGGAAAAGGAGTTAATGATGTTGTTGGAAATCATGTATATTTATTCAAAAATTTTTCTTTTAGTGATGAAGCGAAATATCACGTATTTTCAATAGGTGATGTTTATACCGTTGGTGAAAAAAATAAGGAGCAAGAGATCACTGTGTATATTGAGAATGTTTACAGAGGAAGTAAGTATGATGATACATGTATATCTGAAATATCTCTCATGGGTATGATTTGGGATAAATGACCTGCCCTGCCAGAACCGAATCGTCATCAAACTGATGTGTTCAAAGAATCTGGATGCCCAGATGAATTCCATGATTATTTACAAACAGAATCAATTCCCAACCGGCTTACGGATAAGCGGCCTTATGTCATCATTGAAATCAATGAGGCATAAGGATCCGTTTATCGGAAGCCGGGACAGGGAATGAATGATAAAGAATAAATATAAACGCAAAAACTTAATGAACAGAAAAAGAACATAAACTATCAGCCGAAGGCTGATACAATATAAGCTGAGCTTTCGCAATCCGCTGAAAGCGGTGCGAAAATCGAAGCGAGAAAAAGCCGGGATGGGATTGCAAAAGGGTAAGGGCTGGCGACTGAAGCCCTTACCCTTTTGATATTATTGCATGATCCATGCAGAAAAACAGATTTCAAAGGCGAAGCCTTTGAAAGTATGCCTGACTCTCGGGAGAAATTAAGTTATCAATAATTCTTGAGTTATTCTCAGCGAACGTCCTGTACGCTTCAATAATGACTTAAATTTGGCTTTACGCCATAAACTCCTAGATGACGCTTGAGTTGTCCCGCTGAAGACTTCGTCTTCCTCGCGGGCAATGTTTCCGCCTCCGTACGGAAACTGCGTTAGCGATCGAAGCGGTACGAAGTACAAGCGGAGAGCCCGACCTTTTGGTACAAGGATGTACCTGAACGAGGCGGCGACAGGATGTCGAAGCCGCCGAGGAGCATGGACGATAAGATATATTTGAAGGAGAACTAAGGCACGGGCACGCCCTCCTGAATTTTGCAGCTTTGCGGTTAATATCAGTGACATCAGCAAAAAATAGGTTGACGGACTCAATAAAAAGCGCTTTAATAAACCATCCCCGCGAAATGCGGGGTTCTTATTATAAAAGATATCATTCTTTGAATAACCGGAGGATTATGAACGAGCTTGAGGCTAAAAAACAGGCAATTCGGGAGGAACTCGATCAGCTGAAGTATGAGTTTAATGTGGAACTTCCGCAGAAGATTGCCGAAGCCCGTGAACACGGAGATCTCAAAGAAAATGCCGATTATCATGCAGCAAGAGAGCGTCAGGGTTTTGTTAACGCGAAGATTGCACAGCTTACCGAACAGCTTGCAAAATTGTCCAATGTTGATGTCGATGCCATTCCAAAAGACCGTGTCGGTCTGGGATCAAAAGTTCAAATTGAAGAAGCTTCCGGCATGAAAATGGAATTTACTTTCGTAACAGATGCTGAGACTAATCCGGGTGAAGGCAAAATATCTCTTTCGACTCCGTTTGGACGGGCTCTCAACGGTAAATGTGCAGGAGATGAAGTTGAAGTTGTTCTTCCTGTTGGTGCGAAAAAGTTCATTCTCAAAAAACTTGTCACTGTTCATGGAAATGAGTTTTCAGCCTAAATACTAATTGACGCCTGATTGACGTCAATTTTTCAATGAACTCAAGTTTTTTATTCATTAAGAGGGTTCAAATGTCAGTAATAAAAGAATTTTGCGGTCTGCGTCCGCCTAAGAATATGGCGGAAAAAATATCAGAGCTGCCTTACGACGTGTGCAGCAGCGCTGAAGCGCGTAAAACCGCAGAAGGAAATCCGTATAATTTTTATCATGTCACAAAGCCGGAAATTGATCTTCCAGAGAATGTGGATATTTATGATGAGTCGGTATACAATAAAGGCGCCGAGAATTTCAAGGCGTTCATAGAAAAGGGATATCTTGCATCCGAAAAGACTCCATGTTTTTATTTCTATACACTTGTTATGAACGGACGTGAGCAGACAGGTCTTGTATGCACTGTCAGTGTTGATGATTATCTTAACGGTGTCGTTAAAAAGCACGAATTTACACGCGAAGATAAAGAGCGCGACCGTATCAAGCATATCGACGTGCTTGGTGCGCAAACCGGTCTTGTTTTTCTTTTTTATAAAGAAGACGGTTCTAAAAAGGATCTTTGGA
>JAKJGA010000167.1 GCA_022704645.1 Spirochaetota bacterium | reverse complement strand
GTTGTGATTCCGCCCGAAAGCTTCACCTTTCTTTCATTAAAGAATTTTTTAACTTCAGTCAGTTCATCATCGCTTGCCCAGATATCTCCCCTGTAAGTTTCAATATAAACATGATTGATTTTGATATGCTTTGTCAGAAAATCCCATTTCTCGCGAAATTTTTCATTTTTGGCAAACTCCATTGTATCTCTTACTGTAAAATACAGCGCAACATCAAAGTTCTTATAAGTCTCCATTCATCCTCCTTTGCCGAAAAATTCCGGATATTCTCAGCGTTGAAGCCAATATATAAGCAAACGTTTGCGCGTTCAAGCATTTATTTACTTAATCAGTAAAAAAATAACCTTTTCTTGACAATGCTTATTTGCGGTAAATGTTTCAGATAAGCCTGCATAGCTCAGTCGGCAGAGCGCATCACTCACAATAATGATTTATCAAGTTCGATTCGTGATTTGGCTCATGGCTTTTGCTTAAATTTCAAAAATCAAACCAGAAGATTACCGTCAATTACCATATTCTTTCTTTAATGATTGACAATATATGTTAGAGTATTTCTCTAAAAAAAAATATTAATGGAGATTCCAAATGAACAGCCTTAAGCGTTTTCAGTATACATTTCTATTGCTTCTATCCGCAGTAGTTCTTTCATCATGTACCAGCGTCATGAAAAAAGACGAAGCAAAAAAAATAAAAAAAGGTGCGGTAATATCAGTTGTATCTGCTACATCAGAAGTTGACACATCATCAACCGGAAAGGGTCTTTTAACTCTTGCATCTGAATTGTCTCAAAGAGATAAATTATCCATGCTTCCTACACTTAATTATACCAAAAACAAAGTAATGGAAAATCGCCGCAAAATGTTTCCTTTTGCACTTGCAGGAGAAGGCGAAGTTCTTTCAATTCCGGCATTTAAGAAAATAGAATCTCAAAAAGATGTATTTGGAAACTTTACCGGTGTTCAGGGTTATCCTGCTCTTGCATCATCAGGTAAAGCCGAAAAAGAAACAGTAAAATTTCTAGCCAGCGCAAAGAGTCTTAACGCTACAATTATTGTTGAAGTTTTCAGCTCTCTCACAAAAAGCGGAGTGAGCGTTCTCGGAGTTTCCGTCGGCAATATCAAAGCAAAAACAAACATGACAATTACCGTTTATGATGCAAAAGGTTCAACCATTATAAAAAAGAAAGTTGAAGGAGAATCTGAAACCGGTATTACCCAGTTTATGGGATGGTATAAAGTTTCTGAAGTAAATAAAATATGCGCTGAATCAATTGACGACGCAATCAGCAGCTATATTGACTGGATGGACAAAGAATTAAAAAAATAGTAATATATACAAGTCTGCCTTTGCGGCAGACTTGTATCCGTTATATTAGAAATTATTTTTGAAATCATCTGTAGAAATTATTTTCGCGAAAGTTCCGTTTAGAGCCGCCATAAAGGATCTATGAACCGATTCTGCCGGAATTTTCTCCTCTCCGAAAACCTGATCGCAAGTCGCGCAGGCATCATGAACCAGTGAACAATCATAACCGTAATCCTTTGCAGCCCTTACTCCCGAATCAACGCACATATGACTCATCATACCGCAGAAAACAATTTCTTTAATTCCGTTTGAATAAAGATAACTATCAAGATCCGTGCTCCTGAAACTGTTAGGAAAATTTTTAACAATAATCTTTTCGTCATTCAATGGTTTTACGCTGTTATGAATTTCGGAACCCTCAGTGCCGGGAAGGAAAAAACTTGCTCCCGGATACTCTGAAATATGTTTTACGTGAATTACCTTCATTCCGTTTTTTCTAGCATGGTTAAGAAGCTCTGCCGCGTTTTTCGCTGCAGTCTCCGCATTAACAAGCTCCTTTTTTCCGCCCGGAAAATAATCATTCTGTACGTCAATAATCATCAATGCCTTACTCATTTTAAACCCTTCTTTCCATAATTATTTTGCGCGTTGAAAATCCGAATCCGGAATAAAAATCAATCACGCCTTCGTTTCCGCCGTATACTTCTACGACAATGTTTTTTGTGCCCAGTTCTTCCATCCATTCAAGAACAAGCTCCATGAGCTTTTTCCCTATTCCGCTTCCTCTGTATTTTTTAGAAACACAGAGCGACTCGATCTCACCAGGTGATGCAATGCAGTAAGCAACTGGAATCGAATCTTCAAAGGCCGTAAAAATTCTCATGGACTCTTTGCATTTATCCATGAGTTCGCTTCTTCGGTGTTCAAAAGTCTTGGCCAGGTAAATTTCCGAAAAAGAGCCCTTCGAAATATGATGCTCATTCAGCTCTTCCCAAAGATGCCGGATATCCGCAATGGAGGAAGAATCTTTAACCGCATATTCTATCATAACTGCCTCCCGCCGTCTTGTAGCACGGGAGTTTGAAATACGGAATAGAGAATTATCAATTATTCAATGCAAATCGTCAATTTGAGAATTTTTTGCGGTATTCGCCCGGAGATATTCTGATGTGTTTTTTAAATATGCGGGAAAAATGAGCGGGATCATTAAATCCGGTTCTGAATGAAACTTCATCAACAGGAAGCTTTGTATCGCGGAGAATGAGACATGCGGCTGAAACCCGGGTTTTATTTACATAATCGACAAGAGAATATCCGGTTTCTAAGCGGATCAGCTTTGAAAGAGTTGTTCTGTTTGTTTCAAAACGTGCACATAGATCAGCGACGGATATCTTATCGCGGTATGAACAGTTTATGTAGTGAATTATTCTGCCGGAAAGAGAATCTTCTGCTTCAAAGACTTTATTCCCTTCCTGTGCAATTTTAAAAAGAATGAAAAGAATTTCGAGAAGATTTGATCTGCTTCTGCACTTCCAGAAACCGTCCGGCTTTTCTTCAATCTCGCGGAGAAAGGATTTCATTAATCGCAGAATATTTGAAGCTTCGGAAGGAGATAAAGAAATGACACAGGGAAATTCATCAGTTCTTTCAATAAAAACAGAAAGATAATCATAGTCGAGCTGTTCCGTCGGGGAAAAACTCTCCCTTGTTCTTTCAAAAAAATCTGAACCGAAATTGCTGTTCACGGATGAAGGACTGAATTCCGCTGAAAGCTCACTCCACTCCTCCTTATCTGAAACTGATACATTATCCCTGCTGTTGAGGCAGATAACAGCAGGTGCAATGACGGAATATTTTCTGCCGCCGATTGATGCGACGCCCGAACCGGTTTTGACAAATTTTAGTTTAAAGAAAGGTTCCGATGACATGTTAAATATCCATATTATTTTATAGAAGAAACATCATTACGGTTATAATATCAATCATTCGGATTTATAACTTTGAATCCTTCATTTTCCGCCGCTTTTAATAATTTCTGATCAGATGAAATAAAATAATCAATATCCGTTTTCACTGCAAGTGCCGCTGCCAGATGAAGAGAATCGAGACTTTTCAATTGATATTTATCTATTACTTTTACAGCATAATATACAATTTCCGAACTGACATCAATGACATTAAAATATTTAAAATCCTGCGCGATCTCAGATTTTAACAGTTCGTAATCTTTTTTTTTAATTTCTTTTTCGAGAAGTAATCTTCTAAAAGATGAAACCGCTTCAACATGACCAATTATTGAAATATATATTTCTGAAGCAGACAGGAACAATTTATCTGCATTTTCAGAACCTGTCTCGGAGATATATTTTTTCACAAGAGCGGAAGTGTCAAAATACAATTTCATTATTCGTTTCTTTCTGCTACAATATATTCAGAGGAATCTTTACATTTCTTAAGTTTGATTTTTTTAACTTCTCTTTTCCACCCCTCTTTTAATTCTTCTTTGAAAGGTTTCAGTGTCGCAACCGGTTTTCCTTTTCTGATAATAATAAAGGCGTTACCTTCTTCAACTTTATCAAAGTATTGCCTGGAATTGTTTCTGAAATCAGTAAATTGCAAGTAATCCATATATTTACCTGTCATTATAATGACATAATAATGACATATTTTAACAAAGTCAAGAGATAAAACGAAATATCATTACTACATTAGATAAAGAATCACAGGGCTTATACGGACGGAATTAAAACTAATGACAGTGATTTAAATTCAGC
>JAKJGA010000019.1 GCA_022704645.1 Spirochaetota bacterium | reverse complement strand
CTTTTCTTTACTTAACTCAACAATATTTTCTATGATTTTTTCATAATGCCCATTGTACTTACGAACTCTATCATTACATTGACTAAAGCCATCCAAGCTAATTACTATTTCCGAAAAATAATTTATGATTTCTTCTCTTAACTCTTTTGAAAAAAGTAATAATCCATTTGTTGTTGCGCTTATATTAATACCGCAATTCTCTCTAATTTCTCTCGAAAATGGAATTATTTGCTCCCATAAAAATGGTTCTCCCCCAATCCAGCTTATCAATATTTCTTGGTTATTTATATTCTCGTATTCGCCTAAAATCTTCAGGAATCTCAAGATGTCAGCATTATCTGCAACATCTCTTTTTCTTTCAAGTTCATTACTGTATGAACAAAACAGACAGTTCATATTACAATTCTGAGTTATTCTCCATACTATTACTCTTTTATGATTACACATTATCTAATCAACTCCAATCATATATATACAATAAATATCCACTGATGTTCATATAATATCTATTAAAAGCGGATAATTTCATCATCTAACATGATAAAGATGCAGATTTCAGCTTCATCCCTAATAAAATCATACTTCGTTCCTTATGAATCCTTAAATTAACTGAACAAATCAACAATTAACCCAATAGATCAATTAAAATTCAAGCATAAACAGAGGCTGCGGCTTCATCGCAGCAATGTGCCAAGCACCACAGCAATGTGAGCGTGGAGCGGAGCTCCAATTATCAGTTAGGTGAAGGCGGCGAGTTCACAAAGCATTATCTCTAATCATTTAAACTCTATGAAATAGATGCTTGATATATTGACTCTATTGCATCACCGAGCATATTATTAAATTCGTCATCAGATTGCTGGGCAGTCAGACCTTCAACCAACGCACGTGAAAAACTGGCTATAAGTTGATGATTAGCAAATAGTTTTTTATTAGCTTCTTCTCTCGAATATCCGCCTGAAAGTGCAACTACACGTACAACCTTCGGATTGCTAATTAATTTCGAATAAAAATCGGGTTCTGTCGGAATAGTTAACTTGAAAATGATTTTTGCATCATCATTCAGTTTGGATAAATGCTTTAAAATCATGTCTAATAATAATTGCTCACACTTTACTTTATCCGGACTATGTATGTCTACTTCAGGTTCAAGAATCGGAACGAGACCATGACCGGAAATTTGCGCTCCTAATTCAAACTGCTGGTTTACGATTTTTTCAATTCCCGACTCGTTGAATTCTTTTATAACTGAACGCATTTTAGTTCCAAAAATATTGCGCTTAAGAGCTCTGGTTAATAGTTCAGTAAGTCCCGGAATCGGTTTCATAAGCTGAACACCGTCTTCCTGATCGAGAAGCCCCCTATCAATTTTCAAAAAAGGAATGATGCCTTTTTTCTCCCAAAGAAAATCTGCTGTATACATATTGTCTATAAAACTATCCATAGTACGTTCGAATAAGATCGCACCAAGAATTTTTTTATTTGTAAAAGCGGGACTTTTAATTATGCGCGTACGCATCTCATGTACTAAATTAAACATTTTTTCTTCGGAATCGTATGCGTCGGAAGAAATACCGTAAGAAGCCAGAGCTTTCGGAGTACTTCCTCCGCTTTGGTCCAGTGCAGCAATAAACCCTTTATCGGAATGCATTCTTTCAAGTTGATCCCTATTCATAGAAGCCTCCTGATGTTTTTAATTTTGATAACTATATTATAGTAAGCATTAGTCGGTTTATTTCAAGATAAAATAAATGGGAAGCAAAATGATTAGCAAATCACGGGGGCGAAACATTTAATTAACGTAAGTATGCAGGCGAATGTGACGCATCCCGAGCGCCGCGCGAAATGAAGTACGTGCGGATACGAGATGAGTGTTTTCCGTCTTTTCATGGTTTATCATCTTTTTTATTGAGATGCTTGCTTTGGCTATCCAATGATTTCAAACTATCGAGATAATTTTTTTCGGCTTCACTTAATGTCTTTTGCTGATACTTTTTATATTCTGTTACGGCCTTTTCTACAGCGGTATCGTGACTGATGGAACCAGCTCCCTGCAGTAGTTTTTCACCGCTCATGGTCAATATTTTATCCAGATGTTCTGCCCAGTCTTTCATGGTCATGGCTTGCTCGCGTTCCGCCTGCCGTTCAGCAAAATCGAGGTATCCCGATATCAATTGTCCAAGGGAACGAAGTTCCTTTTCGTTTAAATAATTTTTTGCTACCACAACATCTTTCAGATATGGACGATTGCCCGGAAAAGTCATTAAGCCCATAAATTCTTTTTCAGCATCTGCGCGGGTATAAATAACCTCGGAGGCTGTTTGTCCGTGAACAGCGTAATGGATTTTATTCTGCACCTTTTTAAAAAATTCAATGGAAACCTCTGCTTTGGGATCATAGTCAATACTAGTTGCGTAAATATCCAGCACCTGACGGTAAAAAACCTTCTCGGATGCCCGAATATCCCGAATGCGCTGTAATAACTCTTTCCAATATCCGCCTCCTCCAAGGTTTTTGAGGCGTTCATCGTCCATAGTAAAACCTTTACGGATATATTCATTGAGCCGTTTGGTTGCCCAAATACGAAATTGTGTACCCCTTTGAGATTTCACCCTGTAACCAACAGAAATAATCACATTTAAATTGTAGAACTTAACAGGCTTGTCTGAATTTGCAATGTGCAAATTTTGCACATTGCTTTTTTCTTCCAGTTCACCTTCAGAGAAAATGTTAGCAATATGCTTCAGTATTACGGTTCTATCCCTTTCAAAAAGCAATGCCATCTGCTCCTGCGAAAGCCAGACTGTTTCGTCTTCAAAGCGGACATCAACCGCAATTTTTTCATCTTCGGTCTTAAATATAATAAAAGAGGATTGATAGTTATTATTCATGGCTGTTTTCTCCCCGTACTCTATATTTCTTCGGTTATTAATCTTGCCCAGTCAAATGATGGAGCATAGCGAAGCGTTAACAAAATGTTTGGCGATGAGTATTTAAACTTTAAGCTTTTTCAATATAATTTTATAATACATATTAACGCATTTTTTTATCATAGATTTGAATATTTTTGGCAACAGTTTATCCCAAAACACAATTGTTGCAATCGAATACATAATTAAAAGAAAATTGTTTTCAATCATATATTTAGCTGGTTTTGGCTTATAATCAAAACACGCAAATAATACATAAATAATTAAATGCAGCATACAATATGTCGTAATTGACCAAGCAGACGAAGTGTATTCAAATATTTTTAAAGTATGTTTATTGTTCGATTTTTCTTTTTGATCTTTTTTACTATATAACATATTTTGAAAATTTGATAGCATAAGAGTATATTCATATTCTTCTCCTGCAATAATATATAACATAAAAATCAGAAATTTTGCTTTTAAAAGGAATATATTTGCGACAAATCTTCTGAATTTAATTCTATGTCGTAGAATAAATCCGGCAATCGTCTTTGTAGTCTTAATATGACAATTAAATGATTCTTCAAGAATTTTTAATGGTGAAATAGATTTATTATTTTTTAAAAATGTATTATTATTAATATCATAAAAATAGAGATTATCAACTTCTATATCAATTGGCTTAAAACTTAATTTTCGTATATCAGCATAGTCTGCTTTATAATATTTATCTTCAAAAAGATTAAATGTTATATTAACTAACACTGGTTGCAATTCTTCTTTACAATCATTTTTTAACCATATTTTTATTAGCGAAATATATTTTTTATTATTACTAATTTTGAGTTTGTTTAATATTTCGTTTGAATACTCTCTGCAAGTACTAAAACCCGTCGACACATCTTGTAATATCACTGGTTTAGTATATCCATTCCTTATTAAATCAAACAATTTTGCGAATGTATCACTTTCCATATTACCTCTATATGTACATGTCGCCTAACGTCCCTTAGGTTAACACCGTTTGCGGAGCATCGTGGAGCAAATGTGCCGCAGCCCGAAGCGTCAGCAGAGCATTTAGGCAATTTTAAGGTCAGTGAATTTATAATCATTTTAACGACATGATAAATTTTTCAATTTCATATCTTTTATTCTCACGAGCAAACTTTATAAGTGATTTACCTTTTTTGTTCTTTATATTATATTTTGCTCCTTTCCCGACAAAATATTTAAATGATTCCAAATCGTTATATTCAATAGTTTTAAATAGTATGTTTTCACCTTTTAAATTTAAATTATTAACATCGGCACCCTTTTGAATGAGAAGATCAATTATTGGTCTATCATAATCATTAACAGCTGAATAACACCACTCAATTAATCCCTTCCCCTTATTATCTTTATGGTTAATGTCTGATCCGCTATCAAGTAACAACATTACTAATTTTTCACCATAAATATTTCGAGTAATTTTTTTATCTTCGTTCATAAACCCTTCTTCGCCTGGGTAGTATAGAGAGAAAAAAGCCCAATTCAATAAAATTGTTCCATCTTTTGCAGCAAAATTAGGATCAGCCCCATGTTCAATTAGTAATTTTGCCACTTCATATTCATCTTTTCGAAATCCCATTTCGAACCAACATTGCACCAATAACGTATCTCCATGCTCATTACGAATATTTAAATTGGGATTATTTTTCAAAAGACTTTTTAACTCAATAATATTTCTAGTTTCAACTGCATTAAACAATTCATCATTTAAATTTGTATGATGAACAGCAAACAATGATATTACAATAATTATAAACTTCATATTCTCCAAGTATCAATTCATTAAGCTTAACTACATTTATATTTAATGAATAAATGATCCCAATTTGAAATAATATACGTAATTAAATTCACAGAACTTTATCTTTCCTCGAACTTCGCACTATATTCTAGCATACCAAGATAAATATAACCTGAAAACGCTATGTTAATTAAAATCTTAATACATAATATTATCAAGTATGTCAAACCCAAAATAAACAACCCCGCCGCAGAAAAAACTTACATGAGCCCTCACCCAGCCTCCGGCTCGCCCTCTCCCAGATTAAATCACATGATTGGCGAAGCCGATAAAGATAGTCCATCCCGGGAGAGGGCTTTCTCTCAATCATCTTAATGTTTCAGCAAAATATGAATGAGTGAACAAACACCTAAACCATTCGGCGAAGCCAAATGAGATTCCTGCATTCGCAGGAATGACAGAAAGAGTGCAAAAATGATAAATGATATAATATTTACAAAGCACTACAGCAAAAGACTAATGAAATAAGAATAACATTAAAACGTCCGACGAAGTCGGACTCAACTCGGGCGACCGCAGCATCCGGCAAAGCCGGTGCGAGGAATTCGCCCGACAAAGAGCGGGCGGGGATTTCAAAAGGGGCGGGGCTGGCGACTGAAGCCCGGTCCCTTTTGATCTTATCGCATGAGACCATGCGAAACTGGATTTAAAAGGTGTGAAACACCTTTTGTACAAGCACGGTAGCCGGGCAACAAACAGATTCCAAAGACGAAGTCTTTGATAGTACGCCTGACTCACAGGCAATTTATATTTTTTTCAACAATGCGAAAGCATCGAATTCTTGACAAACCCTCTCGCAAATACAAAACTGCGAATACTATCACATGCCGCTGAAACTTTTAAGATGGAAAGACTGATTTGAAATACTTATTATTATCTTTATGCACAGCACTTTTGTTTTCTTCGTGCTCAACGGAAGTTTCTTCCGGAAAAATGGCAGCGGATACTTCATCATCTGCAGTCATCAGCGATAAACGACCTTTCAGCAAAAGCTTCATCCGGATAAAAAAGGGCTCGGAAGAATATGTAAAAGTTTTGAGACTCGAAAACGATTTCTTCGAAAGCCGGATGTTTTTTTCTTCAACCGGCAAACCCGGCACGGCATTTTTTGAAACATCTTCAGGCGAATACAAAGTCGAATTTTTCAGCGCTTCAACAGATGCCGATCAAGACGGGTTTCCCGACTGCGCCGAGCTTTTGAGCGAAGACTCAAGAAAAAACTTCATAGCACGTTTTGTCAGAATAGCAGAAACCCAGTTTCTGAAAGAAAGCCCTGCATGGGAAAAATCCCAGCGCGACTGCGCCGGTCTTGTGCGTTTTGCCTACCGCGAATCGCTCAAACTGCATGATGCGGCATGGATTTCAAAAAGCGGCATAAGCGAAACAAAGGATCTGCCTCAGATTACGGAATTTTTCTATCCGCAAATTCCGCTTCTTGGAGTTAAGATTTTCAAAACAAACGAAGGAAGCGCAGACGACGCCTCGACCTTCGGCGAATTTGCCGATGCAGCGACTCTCATGCGCCTAAACATGGATTTCATTTCTAAGGATTTATCCCATGCAGAACGCGGAGATGTACTCTTTTTCTGCATCAAATCCGGAAATTCTTATTCATATCATACGATGATTGTGACTGAAAAATATCCCGAGATCAGACTGATTTATCATACCGGCGAAAACGGCATTGTTAAAAGAGTAAACGCCGCGTATCTGTCAGAATCAGCTGTTTTCCGCCCTGCCGAAAGCAATAAAAATTTTATGGGCGCATTCAGATTTAAAATAATTCATTGATTCTATTTCAGCATGTATTAAAATAAGTACGAAATTATACACACGACTAAGGGGTGGGCATGAAATTCGCGAAGTATACGATTCCTTTGATTTTAATGTTTCTTACTATTCCGGCGATCTTCTTCGGATACGGCGGGAAATCCTCACCGGCGTTTTATCTCGGAACTGATAAAACATTTACTCTAAACGAAAATGCCTATATCAACCTCGAAGGTCCGGAGAACCGGGATTATACGTTCAGGGTCTATAAAGTAAAAAATCCGGCTGATTTTTTCGTTAAAGGTATTTCTGACCGCCTTGTCGAACAGCAGGGAAAAGATAAAGGATATGCTGATTTTTTCGCGATACTCTCTCAGGCCACATCCGATTTCAAAAAAGATTTCCGTGAACTCGCAAGAAAAGAATTCAATTCCGACACAAGAAGCAGTTTAAAGGAAGCTGTAAACGCTGATCTCGATACAAAAACCGTTATTCCTCCGAAGGCGATTCCGGCATTTGTCGATAACGCCGAAATGCTTTTTACTTTTTCTGTTCAGGCGTCAAAACCTGATGAGAATAAAGAAAGCACATGGGCATACAGAAAGATTCCTCTTCCTGTAAAAGAAAAGGGAGTTTATCTCATTGAATGTTTCTCAGCAAAAAATACGGCATATACAGTTGTAATCCGTTCCGATTACGGATTTGTTTCAAAACAGTATGATTCCGGCTCAATGATTTTTGCTGCTGACATGGTTACAGGCGAACCTCTTGACGGAGCAAGCGTTTCATTGTACGATTTCACAACGATGAAGAAATCCTCTTCTTCAAAAACTTCAAACGGTATATGTTCCTTTTCCAGCAAACCTTCATCAAAATCATTTATAGTTCTCGAAAAGAACGGTCAGTTCGCGGTAAGCGATCCTGATTTCTTTTCAAAATCATTCTACGGCGAAGGCGGAGTACGCGCGTACATCTATACCGACCGTCCTGTTTACCGTCCGGGCGACGAAGTACAGTTCAAGGGCGTTGTCAGAAATTTTTCATCATCATATAAAACAGTTTCGGGCAAGGCAAAGGCAAACGTATACACGGAAAAAGGCGAATCGGTAAAAGAAAACATTCCGGTTGAAATCAATTCAGATACAGGAACTTTCAACAGCAAGTTCACTCTTCCGTCAGGCGAACCTTATCTCGGAACATATAACATCGTTCTTGAATTTGAAGACAAAACGTATTCAAGCGAATTCTCGGTCGATGCCTACAAGAAACCGACATATCTCGTTAAAGTAGAAACTCAAAAGAAATTTTATCCTGCGAACTCATCCGTTCCGTTAAAAATAACTGCAAAATTTTATTACGGAAGTCCGGTAGCCGGTGCGCAATGTACTTACAAAGTTTTCAGAAAAAAGAAATTCGACTACTCACCTGTCGGAGCGCTTCCATTCTTTGCAGACGCCGCGGATTATCTCGGAATCAACATGAACGGAAACAATGAACTCGTTTCTTCCGATTCAATAAAACTTAACGATCAGGGTGAAGCTGTTACTTCCGTTAAGATTCCTTCACTTGACGACGACTACAGCTATACCGTTCTTGCTGATGTAACTGATAACGATCTTACTTATTCGGGAAGCGCATCGTTTTCCGCGAACAGATCCGACTGCTTCGTAAAAATATTCAAAGACAAAAATCTTTACGAACCGGGCGCGAGCGCGGAGTTCAAGGCTAAGCTCGTTCCTTACGACAAAACTAATGAAGCGGTTATCAAATCGCTTGCTGGAAGACAGATAAAATTCGCTCTTTATTCAAGAAGCTTTTACAATATTTCAACCGAAGGCGAAAGAAAACTAATCAGTGAATCTTCTGCTGTAACCGACAAAGAAGGAAATGCTGTTTTTTCATTCAAAGCTTCAAACGCAGGCCACTATGTTGCAGTAATCAGCGCGAAGGACGGCAAAGGTCAGGTGACCGAAACTGAAACTCCTTTCTGGGTTTCCGGAAAAGGTCAGGCAATTGAAGTTCCTTTCAAGAACATAACACTCAAATCTTCAAAAGATATTTATGCACCCGGAGATAAAGCCGAAATTCTCATAATGACTCCAGCAAGCGGCGGACACCTTCTCGTCTGCGTTGAAGGAGACAATCTCATCTCGAAAGAGATCATAAAGATGAACGGAAATTCTCACAAGTACTATGTGAAAATTACCGATGACATGACACCGAATTTTACGCTGAATGTTGTTCAGTTTTCAGCCGGAAACATCTACACCAGCCAGCTTAGAGTAAACGCTCCTCCGGTTGATAAATTTCTCGATGTCGCAGTTAAGCCTGTTAAAACCGAATATATACCGGGCACTGAAGCCGAGGTGGAAATTTCTACTCTTGACTACAAGGGCAAAGGCGTTTCCGCGGAAGTTTCAGTCGGAGTCGTAGACGAGGCGATTTACCAGATTCGCGAAGAAGACCGTCCGAATATTTCGACCTTCTTTTATCATCCGCGCACAAACAATGTCTCGACCGTATTTTCTTCAAACTACCGTCTTTTCGGATACGCAGTTGAAAAAAATCTCAAGCTTGCGCTTAATTCAAAAAACAATCCTCCTCTAGCCGTTTTGAAAGAAGATGATGAACGAGCAAGAGACAGATTTAAGGATACGACTTTCTGGTCTGCAAGAGTCAAAACGAATGCAGAAGGAAAAGCCGTTGTAAAAATTCCTCTCGCCGACAATGTAACGACATGGCGTGTTACTGCAATTGCGGTAACCAAAGATACAAAGGTCGGACAGGGAATCGGGAAATTCCTTGCACGCAAGAAACTCATGATAACTCCGGCGATACCTGCGTATATTCTAACAGGCGAAGAACAGCAGATAGGTCTCTCTATCGCAAACCTCACGGAAACAGACCGCGAAATTGAAGTCGAAGCAGATGCAGACGGAGCAGAAATTACAGGAACCAAAAAACGCAAGTTTCAAATCAAAGCGGGCAGAACCGCCGGAATTTACTTTACGGTAAAAGCACCGGATAATTCACCGAAAGATTCATTTATCTTTTCAGTAAAAGCGGAATCAATGGGTTCATCTGATATTATTAAAGTTCCTGTAAGACTTAAAACTTTCGGACTAAAGGCAGACCAGCCGATATCTTTAACATTGGGAGAAGGAGATGCTTCTAAAAACGGAAAATATTCCATTCCGTCTAAATTTTCAGGCGGAACTCTTTCGCTTTATATCAGCGCCGGAGTCGAAGACTCGCTGATGCAGGCTCTCGATTATCTAGCAGGATATCCTTACGGCTGTGTCGAACAGACCATGAGCCGCTTTATGCCTCTTCTTGCGGCAAAACAGGCTGGCTACATCCCTTCGCATATTTCAGGCGACCTTGACAGAATGACTTCAGACGGAATGAAGCGGATTGAATCATTTCAGAAACCTGACGGCGGATTTTCATGGTACGGAGAAGGATCATCCGACGCGATGATGTCAGCTTACATTCTTTTCGGACTCTCAGTCGCGAAGAAAAACGGGTTAACCGTCAATCCCGACATGGCGGATAAGACCGTTAAAAAACTGAGTAATTATCTTTCAAAGCCGTCACTTCCGCTTTTTGAACGCGGTTATATTCTCTTCGCTCTTGAGGAGTGGCGCAGTAAAAATTATAAATCGGTTGTTTCTTTTTACGCAAGCCTTGCGGCAAAAGGAACAATTTACGAGAAAGCAATCGCCTCATCACTTCTTTACAGCGAAGGAAACAGTCAGAATGCAGATAAGTTTTTTGATACTGTTTTTAAGGAACTTCAAGCATCTTCAAAAAAAGGTTTCAATCACGGAGCTGAATGGAAAGACGACGAAGTTGAAGCCGCATCAGTTCTTCTTCTATGCGCTTCAAGAGCTAAGAATAAAAACTCACAGGCACACGCTCTTGCCGAAATGCTTGCCGAAAACAGAATTGGCAATGCATGGAAAAATTCAAGAGACACCGCGATGGCAGTAATAGCTCTAAGCGAATATTCCAAACAGAAAAGAGTCAGAGGCGGAGCAAGCGGCATCAGTGTTTTTCTAAACGGAAAACAGATTCATTCTTTTCCGATAAGCCCTTCCGAAATCGGATCAAACAGAATAATTAAAAAGGAAGTTTCTTTCAAAGCCGGGACTAATCTTCTCGAAATTAAAAAATCGGGCGGCGGAAAACTCATGATTTCCGCGAACGCTGCATATACGGATAAATCGAGTTCATTCAGCGCTTATTCGAAAGGAATCTCTATTTTTAGAAAATACAAGCTGGCACAAAAAGATCTCAAGAATCAGGCAGGCATTTCTTCTTTCGGAGCACAGACATCATTTTCAGTCGGGGATCTTGTCGAAGTTGAATTGACAATTACTCCTGATTCTCCGGCAAATTATCTTCTTGCAGATGATATTCTTCCTGCAGGATTTTCTTATGTAAAAAATGACCAGTTGTTCTTTACCGACTCACTGCAGAAAGGATATACTGAACGCCGGATGTATGATGATCACGCCGTATTTTTTATGCGCTATGGTTTAAATTCAACTTCTGTCAGATATTTTATCCGCGCAGAAATTCCGGGAACATACAAGGTCATACCGGCAGGTATTTCGCACATGTATAATCCGAATATCAAAGGCTATTCATCAGACTCAATTCTGGAAATCAGGAAATAGGCGGAAAAAATGAAAAACAAACTTATATTGATATTTTGCTTTATTATCCTTGCATCAACGGGTCTTTATGCGGCAGAAGTCCGCATAACTTCACCCAAGGGCGGATACACTTCCGAACGCATTCAAAAGATTGAAGGAATCGTAGACGTTCCGGGGCTGACACGTGCGACTCTTGTTATCAACGGAATTCCGCAGACGATACCGATTTCCAATAAAAGATTTTCAATCAACATTGTTCCCGCACCGGGAAATAATCTCGTTGAACTTCAAGCCGGGGGATTAAACTCGAGAGTTTCATTCTTTGCAAAGGTTCCCGGACGCGACATTAAAGTTCTTTTGACATGGGACACTCCTACTGACGTAGACCTTTGGGTTATTGATCCCAAGGGCGATAAATGTTATTATGCAAATCCGTCAATTCCCTCAGGCGGAAATCTTGACACCGATGTAACAACAGGATATGGACCTGAAACATTTACGATGGCAAAAGCAATGCCCGGGAAATATTCCGTTCAGGTTCAATATTATTCTTCAGGTGATGCCCCTGCTACACGCGTAAAACTTTATGTCATCATGTATGAAGGCACTCCGAAAGAACAGCGTAAGGAATTTTCGTTTGTCATGACGATGCCTTATCAGGTTTATCACATTGCAGAGTTCAATATAGATGCCGATGAATAGCCTTTGCGCACTTCTCCTTTCCGCGTTTTCAATGTTCGGCGGAATAGATGAGAAGTGTGTAAGTTTTGAAAAACAAAACGGAAGGTGCGCAGTTCTTATTACCGAATGCGCAAATTACAAGGCAGTTTATTCCTATAATGATGAATGGATCTACAAAAAAGGTTTCCCAGCAGGTTCGCTGATGAAACCCTTTTCTGCATTCATTTTTCTTTCTCACAAAAACATTTTTCTAAAAAATCCGACCATTAATTGCACGGGACGTTTTAACTTCAAATCACTGGGCTTCAACGGCTCAAAAGAGAATGCAGTAAAAACTGAGAATAATGAAACATATATCGGATGTTCACTTAAGAAAGGTCACGGCATTATTGATTTAAGCAGAGCAATATCCGATTCATGCAATGTTTTTTTTCTAACGAAAGCATCAGAAGATCCTGAAGCTTTTTACTCTAAACTTCATGAATATTTTTTATTAAATAAGAACGCCGCGGATATAAAACTCGGCAATCCTAAAACTTCTCCTAAAATCAGCATTTCACGAGAAAAAATGATACTTTCCGCAATCGGAGAAGACGGATATCTTTTATATTCACCTGCCAAAATCAGTTCGATGTATATTTCACTGCTATATGATAGCCCTATCCGCGAAATAAGTTCAGACGGTGCAGGACAAATTATTTCAAATCCAATCATCAACAAAAAAGACCGCAAAATAATTAAGGATGCAATGACTCAGGCTGTTATTTCAGGCACAATGAAAAACATCAAATCATCTGCAAATGCAAAAATCATATGCGGAAAAACAGGTTCACCCAGTCGTATAGGAGAACCGCTGAGAACTCATGCATGGGGTGTTGTGTTCTTTAAATATCTCGGAAAAGATTATCTGATAACGGTTTTTTCAGAAAAAGGATACGGCGGCAAAGAAGCCGCATCATTGATTTCGGATATATTGAATGATCTTTAAAATTGTTTTTTTTACTGCAATTCTAAGCTTCTATTCTATTGCTGCGCATACCCGAACAGCCCGCATCAACATTCTTTCAAAATATGATCTGAATTCAATCGTAATTACCGCAGACTCGGGAAGTATGAAATCAGATGAAGAAAGTTTCATTCTTGATAGAGCACGTATCATTATCAATGCTGATAAGGATACTTTAAACATCCGTCACCAGGGCAGATTTATTAATTCAAAAAATATTACAATATCGACACATAATTCAGCTGCAATATATTTCGGAAAAAACTTAAAACGCAAGTACCCAGGGGATTTAATTATCCAGTGCCGCAACGATAAACTCATCATAATAAATTCATGTGAATTTGACACATACATCCATTCTGCAGCTGTGGCCGAATCAAAAGGCTTAATTGACAAATCTCCTTACTATACGGAATTTATCAAAGTCATGGAAATCTGCGCAAGAAGCTATTTGCTTGCAAACGGCGACCGTCACATCGAAAAAGAATGGGAATTCTGCGACCTCACACACTGCATGCACTATGAAGGACTTCTTGATGACGGAAAAACCTTCAGCGCAGGAGAAATTCTTATAGACTCAAACGGAAAACCGGTTGAATGCTTTTTTCATTCAACCTGCGGAGGTCTGCTCACAAAACCCGATGTATTCTGGGAAAATCATACCGGCGAAACTTTCCGCGAAGGAAATGATTCCATAAACGGAAGAAGTCTTTGCGGAAAATCTCCTCATTATTCGTGGACAGCAAAAACTGACTACCGCAAACTTTCTGATGTTTTCAGATTACAAGGACTTAACGCCATTGATGCGATATACAAAAGCGGAAGAGTCAGCAAAATTATTTTTAAAACAGAAAAAGGACAAGTAACAGTTGATATACCTCGCTTCATGTCGGTCTGCGGCAGAGCATACGGCTGGAATTTCATAAAAAGCAATTACTTCTTCATAAAGAATGATAATGATTCTGTTTTATTTTTTGGCAAGGGTCTCGGACACGGTGTCGGGCTATGTCAGTACGGTGCAGCCGAGATGATCAGAAACGGCGCAAACTATGTAGATGTTTTAAAATTTTATTTTCCGGGAGCAGAACTCACCAAATGAAAAAAATAATTCTTTCAGCTTTGTTATTTTCAATATCTATTCATCTGTCTTCAGAAATCTCCGTTGAGAACATAACTTACCGCATTTCCGGAACCGGCGACTTGCGCAGCATGATTAAACTATTTCATCCTGTTTTTTCAGAATCGATGAATATCTTTGATGAATTTAACTGCCGCAAGGAAAACTACACGGTAGTTTTTTCAGCCAATGCCGACGAATTCTACCGCTTAACAAAACTAAACGCCCAGACTGCAGGCGCTTGGAATATAAACAACAAGACTTTTTACTTTCAGAATCCAAATTCACTGAAGAAAAAAGGAATTCTTGAAAATACAGTCAAACATGAAACTGCCCATGCACTCATAGATTCCCTATATCCGCAGGCATCCGTTTTCAACAAGGAAGCATTTGCACTTGCAGTCAGTTCTCCGATGTACATGCAGAAAGGCGCTTTTCCTTCATCGACTCTTTCGGAAACGGAAATGCGGTTCTCAAACGCACTTTTAAAGAGAAAAGGAATAAATCATTTCTACACTCTTGCACTCGAATGGGGAAGCTATAATTTCAGCAGAAAAAATAAGCTTTTTCCGGGTTACGAAAAAAGCCGTCTTGAAAATATCTGGAAAGAATTTATTTCACAGAAAAGATAAACGTACCGGCTTTCGCACTGTCATCTCCCCACGCAATATGAAAATACTCATATTTCTTGAAAGGATCAAATAGCGGCAAAATATCGCTGTTTACAGTTTTTTCAGTATACTCGCCGGTTTTCATAGCGCCATACATTGCAAAATCAGATACCGCTTTTAAAAATGACGGAATATGAATCAGAAAATGATTAGGCCGAGATGCATCGCTTCCGATAAGCGAAAATGATTTCGCGTCTCCGATCGTTCTTATATTTCCTTTTGAGCTTGAAATATATTTTTCAGTTTCTTCTGACGCACTTGTAAAAAGCGTCCAGTCCTTATTTTCATAATAGCATGGAGAGTAATGATTTCCGCTGTCTGCCGGAGCTGAAACATACATTGCCCCGCCGAAATTATTTTTTTTGCGGTTAGCAGTTTTGAAAACTGCTTTAAGCAGTTTCTCTCCGCAATTCGCGGAATGAATATATAAAGAACCCTGAGGGTAAATCATTTTTTCGCTTTTAGATACTTTGAAACCGGACAATGATACAGAGACGCCCTCTTTTGATGAAAGATCAGAAGCATCAAGACCTGCATCTCCCAAAAAAGACTGAATAGCCGATGATATTTTCGGTGAATCTGCTTTACCTGAAGAAAGATCAGATGAAACAGTTTTAATCGTTTTTTCTGAAAGAAGAAGACTCATCGTCTGATCTGCTGGAACTGCTTTTAGCAGATCCGCATTTATTTTTTCATTTTGAATGTTCTTTCCGCCGCCGATAGCGAAAATATTTCCTTTCGGCGCCTCATCAGGATTCAATGAAAAAGCAAGACCGTCTGCTGAAACCGTAGATGAAATAAACGGCGCTGCAAAAGACGACTTCGACGCATAGAATAAAATACCGGATTCTCCTGCCGACTGAACTGAAAGATTATAGTTTTTTGCATTATATAGAGAATTATTTTTATTATTAGACGCAAGCGAAAGAGTTTTCTTCATCGCATCAATCGAATCAGAAACAAAAAGCCACCCGTCAACGATGACCATATAAACCGTTCCTGATCCATAAACAATTTTCGTTACAGAAAGGCTTGAAAGTTTTTCCTCTTCTTCTGAAAAAAGATTCTTAAAATTATTATCAGCCGCGTTATTATTTTTAACGGAAGAGGACGCGTCAGTTTCAGAATCCGCGCGAAGTTTTGTTTTAGTTCCTTTCAGCGAAGAAATAATATTAAGTCCGAATGTTGATTTCACATTAAGTTTTCCTGCGGCGATATATCCTTCCGGAAGCGCCGCTAAACACATCGACCCGTCAAAGCATGATGACAAATTAGAAAGAGTAAACCACGAGTCTCCTTTAAGCTGAACAAAGTAAAGTGCGGCGAGCTTTCCGCCTGCCTGGCTTGATTCAAGCTGTTTGCGCCACTCGCCTGAAGAAAGTATAGTTTTGCCGAATTCAGATGATTCAAATGCAGCATAAGCTTTTTTCGGATTGAATATTTCTACGCACCAGAGAGCGTCATCTGAAATCATATTGGAGCCGCTTACAATCTTCGGGCTTACTGTATAAGGAGCTGCAAAAACCGAATAAGTCACTGCCGATATAACTAAAAATGCTATGGAAGAAAAAATAAGCAGTTTACGGCGTTTCAAGGAAAGGAACTTCTTCGAAAGGGAATATAAAAAATTTCTAATTCTATTCATTGATTTCTTCCAATAATTTAAAGTTGAATCACTACATTGATATAGTATTATGAAAAACTTCAAGAAGAATAATCATTTTTTGAGTCAAAAAAAGCCCGCAAATGCGGGCGATTTTTCGGAAAGGGAGGGATTCGAACCCTCGGTAACTTGCGCTACACACGCTTTCCAAGCGTGCTCCTTAGGCCTCTCGGACACCTTTCCTTTTTATTTATTCAATCGTTGAAATGATTGATTCGCAAACTTTATCGGACCCCGTATTTGCGTCAATGCTTTTTAAGAGTCCTTCATTCTTATAATAATCAACAAGCGGCGCTGTTTTCTCTTTATAAGTATTCAGCCTCACTTTGATCGCTTCTTCGGTTTCATCGCTTCTTTGAACAACTGGAGAACCGCAAAGATCGCAGATTCCTTCCTTCTTTGTCGGCTTTGAAAATACATTATATATCGCCTGACAGTCGGCATTTGAACATGTACGTCTGCTTGAAAGGCGTTTAACGATTTCATTTTCATCAACAATCAGATCAACTGCTGCATTAATCTTAATCGAAAGACGCGAC
This sequence comes from Spirochaetota bacterium, assembly GCA_022704645.1. Classification (GTDB taxonomy): domain Bacteria; phylum Spirochaetota; class UBA4802; order UBA4802; family JAFGJZ01; genus JAKJGA01. The sequence goes on along the minus strand of JAKJGA010000019.1, from coordinate 1,308 downwards.
ATTATTTTTTTAAGTCCTTCGGCCTGGGGGATTGTTCTTGGAAAGCCGTCCAGAATAAAACCATTCGGGAATTTTTCCTTTGAAAGTTTTTCTTCAATGATATCAAGTATCAGCTGATCGGGAACGAGCTCCCCTCTTGTCATAAAGCCCTCAGCTTTTTTGCCGAGATCACTTCCCTCTTTTATAGCCCCTCTGAGAATATCTCCGGTTGAAATCTGAACCATTCCTTTTTTTTCAACCAATAGTTTTGAAACTGTTCCTTTTCCGGCACCGGGTGCGCCAAGCAGTATAAGATTCATAAATCCTCCAAGAAATATAGTTATGAAAAATCCACTTTCAATGCAGATCTGATTCTATGACGTTCAACCGCAAAATCTATAAGCATGTCAAGAAGCGAAGAAAAATTTACTCCGGTTTTTTCCCATAGTTTCGGATACATGCTGATAGATGTAAATCCAGGCAGAGTATTTACTTCATTGAGGTAAAAATCACCGGATTCCTTATCGAGAAAAAAATCAACACGAGATAGTCCTTCAAGATTCAGTGCTTCATAAGCCAGTTCAGCGCATTCTCTTATCTCTTCAGAAATTTTCTCATCAATATCGGCAGGGATTTTCGTCTCTGCTCCATGCGAATCAATATACTTTGCTTCGTATGAATAAAATTCGTGCGTTGAGTTAATTTCTCCGAGAACGGAAGCTTTAGGAACAGAATTACCCATAACCGCGCATTCTATTTCGCGGCAGTTTACCGCTTTCTCAATAATTACTTTTCTGTCATACTCAAAAGCCGCAAGAAGCGCCGGCTTCAGTTCAGATTCTTTTTTTACTTTTGTTATGCCGACAGAAGAACCCGCATTTGCAGGCTTAACGAAACACGGATAGCCGAGTTCCATTTCGAGTTCTTCAACAAGAAAATCATAGGACGTTTCAAGATCAGAAGGAACAACAGTAATCCACGGAACAACCGGAATACCCGATTCATCAAGAATCTTCTTCGCAAAATCTTTATCCATTCCGACACTTGAACCGAGAACGCCGGAACCGACATAAGGAACTCCGGCCAAATCAAGAAGTCCCTGAAGGGTTCCGTCTTCACAGTATGTTCCATGCATGACAGGAAAAACCGCATCAGCTATTATTTCTTCACCAGTTTGAATATTGCGGAGTACCAGCTTATCTTTTTCAGGAAAATGATTAACGAACCAGAGTCCGTCTCTCTTAATATCAAGCACCCTGCCGAAACCTTCTGCTGTTTTAAATTCAGCATTTTTCTGAGGATACCATTTGCCGTCTTTATCTACTGCAA
>JAKJGA010000166.1 GCA_022704645.1 Spirochaetota bacterium | reverse complement strand
GGACCAATTATATCCGATATTTTAGATATAATTTCGTGCTTATCGCATTCACGTATTTCTTCGCAGCATTTTTCAGGATAAATGTCCTTAAATTCGCTTTTTCTTGAAATATACCTTTTCATTTAAAGAACTCTTTGCGCCGCCCGGGTATAAAAAACCCATAGCTGGAATTTTTAACAGATAGATGGAATATAAGTTCATTTTTACCGGCTGTCAACAAAATTAGAAATATTTTGCCTGATGACAGCAGATAAAAAAGCAATATTTCAGAAAATTATAAATTTAAGAGGAACACCGGCTTTTACAATCAGTTCTTTCCCGGCTGTATAGATATCTCCGTCAATAGTATAATCAAAGCTTTCTTTGCTTTTCACCCTCAGATAGGAACAAACCTCATCGAAATGATTCGAATTCTCAATCCTCTGCCCGACCATAAGCTTTTGAAGTTCGCGGACGATCTGAAGCGGACGCATTCCGCTTATTAAAACATGAAACTTCCCCGGAATATCATTTGCCCGGTAGATGCTTGAAAAACCCATTCCTATATTTTCAACTGTTCCGCCAATAACACACAGAACTTTTGAAAAATTGACGTCTCCGGCATCGGTTTCAATTTTTGCGTTCATTGTTTTCAAAAGAGAAAGATCAGACTCATCAATGTTCGTCAGAGTCATAAAGGCCTCAGCAAAAGTTTTCCCAAGCATCCGCACGTTCTGACGGAATCCTTTTTTCTCATAAACGTAAACTTCATTGAGAATATTTGTGGTAAGCCCGAAACCGAAAAGAAAACCGCAGCGCTCGCCTATCCTTATGGTATCACGCTGAACAAGACGCATTGATTTATTATGATTTATGTGATTAGAAAAGAGTTTCAGCGCTTCATCGCTTTTATACTTCATCCCGATGCTTGAAGCAATATTATTCATAGTTCCGTCGCGCAGAAGAAGAATAGGCGGAATATTTTTTTTATACACATTTATAATTGAAGTAACGACATGATGAATGGTTCCGTCACCGCCTGATATTGCGATATAGGGATATTTCCTTTTTTTAAAGTCCTTAATCGCTGAATTAAGCTCATCGATGGATTGGGTCGCCCTGACATCCGCAAGTTCACCGGCTATTTTTTTGAATTTATTTACCGACGAGCAATTTGTCTTTTTATTCACCCTGGAATTCGGATTTATTATGATTCCGATTGCCGCCATAAATACCTGCCCTCGAATATTTTCTGATATCACTAACAGAAACCTGCATTCAGATTATTCAATCTTTTTTTGCTTTACAGAAACTTTTAAGACCTTTTATTCTATTTAATCAAAAAAGATTAAATTAAGCGGAGATTTAAATGATTCAAGTTAAACAATGCCCTGGATGCCGTATGGATAATGTTATCCCGATAGAATACGGAATTCCTGACATGGAAATGATCAAAAAACATGAAGCCGGAGAAATCTATCTAGGCGGACCGGATGATGAAGATGCCAAAGAAACATGGCACTGTCTTAACTGCGGACTGAATTTCAGGTAATTGAATTTTTTATAATTTTTTTATTGAATTATTATAAGAAGCGCCTATAATAATCAGACTAATCTTCCGGAGGATTTTATGGCCAAGGCAATGTCTCTGCAGAAAGCATACGATACGAACCAGGTTCCATTCGACGGCGCATTCATCATTTCTTCATTTTTTAGAGGACAGAGTTATTATTCAATTTACGAAATAACCGCTTACAAAAACGTAAAAGACGTTTACAACAGTCCTGACGGATTGACTTTTAAAACTGACGGAAGCAGAACTCACATGCTTATCGAACCAGCATCTTACAATGAAAAATATACAGAGCCTGCAATGAGAGATGCTCAGAGTATGATTCCTTACCGGTTCAGCGAATGTACTGTTTTGACCGGAAAGCGCATGGAGAGAATCATTATACCAAAAGCTCCGACAATGCTTTACAGCTCTTTTACGATTCTCAACAATGAAGGCGACAATTATTCCTTTTTATTTCTTCCAAGTCCGGATGTCTATCTTGCCATTAAAAAGTTTTTTCAGGATGCACTTTACAATGATACCGGAATGAGAAAGGAAGACTGCCTCAAAGCATCAGACACGATCATGGAAACAATCAAACAGTTCACGATTTGGCACGCATGAGCTCAAAATATGTTTGACAACGTATCGGCCTGAAAGATTCTTTCACATTATGACTGAAGACAGTGAAAGTAGCGGAAATCCCTTTGTGTTTTTGAAACGGTTTTTTTCTTTTAGAAAGAGTCCGCTCAAAAACATCGATTATAATAAAATAGAAGATTCCCAGAAAGAAATGATTAAAGGCATTCTTGACCTCTCAAGCATGAATGCCCGTGAAATCATGGTTCCGCGCGTTGATATTACCGCCATCAGTGTAACAGAACCTCTAAATGAAATTGCCGATGTCATTCTAGAGGCGGGACATTCACGAATTCCCGTATATGACGGGAGAATTGACAATATCTGCGGAATTCTTTACGCAAAGGATCTGCTTGAGTTTATAGCCGAACCTAAAAAGAAATTTGAGATCAAAAAAATTCTCAGAAAGCCTCTTTTTATACCTGAAACCATGCCGTTAAATGAACTTCTCATAGAATTCAAAAAGCGTCATCAGCACCTTGCAATTGTTGTCGATGAATACGGCGGAATTGCCGGTCTCGTTACAATGGAAAACGTACTCGAAGAAATAGTCGGCGATATTATCGACGAATTTGACGAAAACGAACCGGCAGAACTCGTAAAAATCAACAGAACGACATATGAAATCGATTCAAGAATGTCTCTTTATGATTTAAATGATACCCTGTCTCTTTCCCTTCCCGCAGAAGAATTCGATACTATCGGAGGACTTCTTCTGGACATATTCGGAAAGATTCCGGCAAAAAACGAAACCATTGAAAAAGACGGCATTCTTTATAAAGTAAAAGATATAAAAGGAACAAGAATTGTCCGCATTTTGATGACAATCAGCGCCAAAAAGTCAAAAAATCAGTAATGAAGATTTCCAAATACCGCGGTATCGTTTTAAAAACTTCAATAATAAAAGAAGCCGATGTATGCGCGTCAATTCTGACTCCCGACGGATGCGGCAAATTTATCTTTAAGGGATTGAAGAAAAGCAGAAAACGCGACACTGCCGCAGGATATCCGGGAAGTATAATCGAATTCAATGTATATGAACGCGGAAATTTTATTCCGATCGTTTCAAATTTCTCCGTCGTATTTTTTCCATCGAATATTACTTCAGATTTTGCAAAACTCTCGGCCATGAACTGCATGCTTGAAATAATTTTCAGAACTACAGCCGAAAAAGATCCCCACTCCAACATGATTATTTCTGCTGAAAAATATCTGAATTTATTTAACTCAGACACTTCGCCTTTTGACACATTGAATATGTTCATACTGGAATATTTTTCAATTCATGGAATAATGCCCGGCCTGAATAAATGCTGTCGCTGCGGCAATACCTCGGAACAAATGTATCTTTCCATAAGGAATAAATCGCTGGTCTGCGCAAAATGTTCAGATGAAAAAATAATTGCCCGTTTTACCCTTGAATCCGATGATGTCAGATATATAGGCGGCATCATCGAAAACAGAGGAATTCTCTCAGACGCCAGAAAGACAGCATTAGCGCTTTTATTTTTGAATTACATAGAAAACTATTATCACGTGGAATTTAATTCCAAAAAAATATTCGGAGGAATTTATGATTGAACGTTACAGCAGAAAAGAAATTGCAGACATATGGTCGCTTTCAAACAAATACAGAATATGGCTCGATATAGAAATAGCCGCATGCGAAGCGAATGCAGATGAAGGGATTATTCCGCTTGAAGACCTTAAAGTAATAAAAGAAAAAGCAAACTTTGACGTAGACAGAATCAATCAGATTGAATCTGAAGTGCATCATGACGTTATTGCTTTTCTGACAAGCGTAAATGAGCATGTCGGAGAATCCGGACGCTATATTCATTACGGAATGACTTCTTCTGATATCGGTGATACCGCGCTTTGCATTCAGATGAAACAGGCAGGCGAAATTCTGATC
>JAKJGA010000165.1 GCA_022704645.1 Spirochaetota bacterium | reverse complement strand
GGAGCCATATAAACCGGAGCCAAGCCGACGCCGGAAACTACAATGCCGGATATAATTCCTTTTTTTGATGAGCTGAACCATTTTATTGCAGATGGTGTGGTGGCCGAGTAGCATAATCCGATGCCTATGCCGCCAATTACGCCGAATGTAATAACCATTACGGCCGGATTTTGTGTAAACCCTGATGCAATTAATCCGGTGCCGAACATTACTCCGCCCAGAAGAGCTACAATGCGGGGGCCGAATTTATCCTGTGCTCTTCCTGCAAAAATCATCATAAAGGAAAATATAGCTGCCGACACAGTAAATGGAAGGGATGCCGTAACATCGTTCCAGCCCCATTCTGCAACAAGGGCTTTTTTAAATACGCTCCATGCGTAAAGGAGTCCCAGTAATAGGTTTATTCCAAGAGCAGCACTGGTTATTATCCAGCCGGAAGACATGATCGTTTTAGTTGTAGTCGGGAGTGATTTAGACATAAATAAATTTCCTCTCTGAAATACCGGATATTTATTTTTCATTTACATATTTTAGTAATAATTCTTTAATTATTTTTACTTCCTTATCTTCAATTGTGCCATGTTTATAGTATTGGATTATTCCATTTTTGTCTAATATTATTATATTGCTTTCATCCTTTTTCATCTTGAAATTAGAAAACATCATTGCGTCCCAATCTCCATATATTACCATTCTTTCTTTTTTTGAGTGATCAATTAAACTGTTCTTCCACATGCCGACAAAAAGCCTAAATGCTCCGGAACAATCAATAATTGGTAATTTCACAATTAAATTCTTTATTGTATCCGGTTGTTCATCGTAAAATTTATTCAATTCTATCTTTAATTTCCGATTTTTTTCGATTAAGTCTTTGGTTTCATAAAGTATTACCACTACTTTCCCTTTAATCATAGATGAATTCAATTCTTTATCATCTCCGGATTTTACCTTGAAGTAGGGTGCATTTATTCCTGTTTTTAAGTTTTCACCAGCAAATAATCCTGTCATCAATATGCAGGAAACTATTATTCCAAAAATAAATTTCATATTAATAATTATTTACTCCATTTATTATTTTAAAAATGCAAAACAGACTAATCAAACCATAAATCATTTTAAATTGTTTGATTACCTTGTTCATATATCAATTCTCTTTCTGAAATATTGATTCTCTATAATCCCATGATTTTAAAAAAATCGTATCCTGTACGGTAAGACTTTTCTGTTATCATAGCTTTGTATGATCGAGCCGGTCAATCAAAATTTAACAGGATTATTTACCGCTTGTTTTTCCATAACTATTATTATTCCTTTCTTTGCTGTTCCATTGATAAGTTGCTTTACAAAACAATCTGAGAAAGATATTTTCGGGCGTGCTTTTAAAGAATTAAAACAGGGGGACTTATGGCGGAGAGAAAAATTGTTCAGAAGCTTGATGATAAGCTTGTCGAAAACAAGATAATAAGCAAGCAGTACAAGGCTGATTATTTGCTTGTTCATAAAAAGCTGAATTCTTTAATGAAGAAAACCGGACGTATTTTATCCGAAGATACTTTTGCAAAAGGCGAGCTTGCTCTCCGCAAGTGGCTTCTCATGCTTCAGAAGCAGGGCGCTTCGCAGGAAAAACTCACCAGTTATCTTCGCTGCGGGCTTGCTCATCTGTCATTCGATTTTATAGAATCTACATACAAACAGATTGATTCCGACGATTTGATTGCACGTACGCTTGTTTCACTGAAAAAAAGGAAATTCCACAATACCTTTTTTAAAGCTCCGGTTGAAAAAAAGATGAAGGCAGTTAAAAAAAAGAAAACTGCTGTTAAGAAAACTGTTAAGACAATCAAGAAAACGAAAATTGTAAAATCCGCCAAGAAACCCAAAAAACTGAAAGCGATAAAAAAATCCAAGACTACAAAGAAAAAGGCTTCGGTCAAAAAGAAAAATAAATCGCTTTTTGGTAGAATAAAAAGAATGCTGGATTAACTGTGGAAGATTCCCCATTCATTGTATCGAGGCACTTTGAATTGGATGACACTTCCAATTCAAAGTGCTCAAAACATTTCCAAGTGATGAAAAATACTTTTTAAGAACTAATGAATCGGCACATGCCTAAGCAGCTTTAGCACGCATATCACGTATTAGTCTTTTAATATCTTTCATCGGCATGACGTTATCCTCTTTCAGTCTTCCTGCGGACTGATAGTCTTTATCTGCTGTACGCCTTCCCATGCGTAGTAGCTGTTAACATTCTCGTTGCCGCTTTTCTGAGTAAAACGTATAAATTCATTGCTCATGAATACGGTTGCGTTCTCAAGAACCTCTCCATCGTTTATTTGAATCTTTACGCCCTTGCGCTGCTTGCGCGAAAGAGTTCCCTGCACGGGTGATGTCGCATACTCAAGAATCTTTTCCCAAACGGGTCTCATATTTACGGGTTCTATCATCATTTGTCCTCCATTGATGATTTAATATACCCCTTTTGAGAACTTGCTTCAATAATTGATTTTATTATTAGATTACGGTAATGTAAACAAATCGATTTTCTTTTTAAAACAGCGACCTGTTAAATACGCATGAGAAAAAATTACAAGTCTCGCATGGGAAGATTCGTTTGTTGGCATAGAGTCAAGAAGATATCAAACTTTTATGTCATTATAAATTTGACATAAAAATAGGATTTTATATTTATTTGATATGCAGGAAGTTGAAATAGAAAAACATTATTATTTTGTCGATGAATCTGGAGATCCTATATTCTTTGACCGAAAGGGTAATGACCTTGTAAAAAATGGCGGATCCTCACCCGTATTTATGGTTGGTTTTATTGATACAGAGAAAATGAATGATATTAGTAGACATGTTACAGAATTGCGACAGGATATAATGTCTGATTCTTATCTTCTGCGTATTCCTTCGATTTCTAAATCGTTGGTCAATTTCCACGCGAAAGACGACTGTCCCGAGGTAAGGGAAAAGGTTTTCAAGTGCATTAAGCAATTAGATTTTAAAACCCAGATAATAGTTGCTCGCAAAGACCCTGATAAATTCAGAAAGAAATTTAATGGTGAAGCGAAATCTATGTATGGTTATCTCGTATCTAAGCTTTTTGAGAACAGGCTTCATTTGCATTCAAATATCGATATGTATTTTTCAAAAATGGGTAACATCGTAAGAGAGCAGAACATGCGTTCAGCATTAAATTCTGCAAAAGATTTATTCAAAAATAAATGGGGCATTGAACATTCAAATGAGATGAGGATATTTATCCAGGAACCATCGCAAATTGCGGCACTGCAAGTGGTCGACTATATGTTGTGGGCGGTGTATCGCGCATATACAAAAGGAGAAATGCGGTACTTCGAATTTGTCAGAGAAAAATACAGCCTAATTGTCGATATTTTTGATACGGAGAAATATCCGAAGAATTACTATACAGATAAAAATGGATTCGATATAAAAAAAATAAGTCCTTTAGTAGCTAGGTAACTTTCGTTACACAAGGCATGAAGCCTACTTTCACCACCAGAGGACCTTTTGATACAAAAAACTACTATTCATGAAAAAAGCAAGCATTTTTTGAGTAAATATATGCTTTCAAGCATTACCTCTCTAATCAACCGTCCTATCAAAGTCTCATGAGAAAAAATCACAAGTCTCGCATGGAAAGATTCGTTTGTTGGCATAGTGTTACGTGATTTAGCCGGTCAATTAATATTATTTTTAATGCATTTGATCAAGATTCAGTATAGAATGAGCTCTATGGAAAAAAGGATAAAACTAGGCGTAAGCTCCTGCCTTTTGGGAAATCCGGTCAGGTATGACGGCGGGCATAAACATGACAGATATATCACTGATATCCTGGGGAAATTTATGGACTTCATTCCGGTGTGTCCCGAAGTCGAAGCGGGATTCGGTATTCCTCGTGAAGCAATGCGCCTCTTAGGGAGTGATGACGGAGTTCGTCTTATCACACAGAAAACGAAAATAGATCAAACTGACAGGATGAACTTCTGGATCAAGAGCAAGCTGACCCAGCTTGAAAAAGAAGATCTCGACGGTTTCATTTTCAAAAGCGATTCTCCTTCAAGCGGAATGGAGCGCGT
>JAKJGA010000164.1 GCA_022704645.1 Spirochaetota bacterium | reverse complement strand
TTATACGAATTTGCTTCCGAGCAGTTGAAAAATTTTACTTTCGGATATTCGAGCGCTGCCTTAAGAGTCGGATTTAAAAACGTCGGTGAAGTGGTAAAGATCAGTTCATTGCCTTCCTCGGCAAGTTTTTTTATAGTGTCATATGCGTCAATATTTTCCGGAACGGAATCAGCAAAGTCGAGAAGAACATTGTCGCCGAAAACATTCGCGACATGAAGCCGTCCGAGCTCATGAGAATACGTCCATCCCGAATTGTTTATGTTTTTGGCATAAACAAACGCTGCCTTTATTTTCTCTTTTCGAGGAGTCACAAAATTGAAAGGATTAAATATTTTTTTACCGGAATCTTTGACCGGCTCTGTAACAATTTTTAAAGGATGAGACTCCATATTCGAGAGCTCATCAATGAATTTTTTTATCCGGTCAGAATCATCCGAATCAATTAAATTATCGTCGCCGTAAACTTCGAGAAATTTAACAAACGCGTCCCCTGTAGTAATCTTGAGACGTCCGCCGCCGTTCGCGTGATAAATAGAACGGAACGGATTGAAGCAGTTGATCATATATGATTCGTATTTTGAAAGCGATGGAATCAGTTTGCCGGTATATCCTTCCATGTGTTCGAGCAGACGGGTAAAACCGCCGTCGACCGTAAACCATATCGAAGAAACGCCCGTTATGCGGTTGAAATCTAGAAACTCATAATAAATTCTGTTGGTTAAATCCGAATCGTCTTTTTTAGGAATTAGACGACGAACCTCTGCGGTGACTGATGCCGCGTCAAAATATTTAAGAATGCTGACGCGCTTATTTCCTTCTTTGACGTAAAACCAGTTGAGATATTCATAGGCGATGATGTAATCGCGGATTCCTTCTGTAAGATGCGCGGAATAAAGCGATTTCCATTTTCCGCTGAACTCTGAATCGAGAGGCGCAAGAGGCATAAAATTTGCGGAAAATGCACTCGCCCGTGAGTGAGAATAAGTTCCAACGACTTTTTTAAGCGGAACTTCTATAATTCCGATGTTTACTTCACTCGCAACCTCGGCGTTACCGAGTATACCGTCGAGCGAAGGAAGATAGCCGGATCTTCCGGCCGAAACATTTTCCATATAAGAAGCTTTAGCGAGCTTCCGAGCCTGTTCATAAGAACTCAGTGCAGAATCGAGCATTTAAACCTCAATCTGAAATCTTTGAAAAATCAATCAATCCCCTGAATCTGAGAACAATGGATTCCAAAAGCGCGAGACGGTTATCCCTGAGAGCCGTATCCTTATCCATTACCATAACATCATCGAAAAATTTATCTATATGTGATTTCGCTTCTCCGAGAACGGCAAATACCGAATCGTAATTTTTTGAATCAATTGCAGAATCAATTGCATCCTTCTTTGAAATAAAAAACGAATGAAGATTTTTTTCGGCATCTGCAGCAAAAAGTTTTTCATTCAGAGTAAGAGCATAATTCTCATTCTTGCTTCTGAATGAATTATATATATTATTAATTCTTTTGAAACCGAGAAGCATTGCTGAAAAATCTTCAGCCTTGCGGAATTTGTTTAACACACCTGCACGGAGAAAAAGATCATAATAGTCATATTCTCCGAGAGAAAGACATGCATCAATTTCGTCATGTGCAAAACCGGCATCTGCGAATATGGTATTAACCCGCGCCGTAAAAAATTCAAGAACCTTGGATACGAGATTTTTCCCATCTTTGTACATTGAAGCGCATTCATCAAGAATTAGTGCGATATCCGCATTAAGGCGGTTCTTTATGAAAAGATCGGCAACCGCATTCGCCTGACGGCGCAAAGCATACGGATCCTGAGAGCCTTTCGGAATATTTCCGACCGAATATGAACCCATTATATTATCTATTTTTTCTGCGGCTGAAAGAACAACAGATACAATCGATGAAGGAACAGCATCGCCCTGAAAACGCGGACGGTAATGATCTTCAATCGCGTCAGCAACAAGCTGATCTTCGCCGTCCATAAGCGCGTATATGCGCCCCATCTTTCCCTGAAGCGATGTAAATTCCATAACCATAGCAGTATTCAAATCTGCTTTAGAAAGAAGCACCGCGCGGTCGATTTTGGAACAAATAGACGCATCAAGTTTAAGCTGTTTAGAAATAACCGAAGCAGTCTTTCTTACTCTTTCGACTTTGTCATAAATAGAACCGAGTTCTTTATGAAATAGAACAGTTTTCAGTGATTCGATTTTACTTTCAAGTTTGTGTTTTCTGTCTTCGTTGAAAAAGAATTCCGCGTCGGAAAAACGCGCTCTGATAACACGCTCATTTCCGTCTTTTACAAAATCAGTCGCAGGATTATTTGAAACAACGAGGAATTTATTTGTGAGCTTGCCGTCTGATGATCTTACGGCAAAATATTTCTGATGCTCGCGCATTTCGGTAATGAGAACAATATCAGGAATTTTAAGATAATCGGAATTGAACTCGCAGACTACCGCATGAGGTTTTTCAACAAGATAAGTTACTATGGAAACAAGCTCTTCGTCGTCTACCAGAACACCGCCGGCTTTCTTTGCCGCAGATGCAAGCTCGGCTTTTATCATATCGCGTCTTTCATTCTGATCGAGAAAAACACCTGCGTCCTTGAGCTTCGATTTATATTCAGAAATCTTTTTGATTTCAATCATCGAACCGGACTGAACATAATGACCGCGCGTCAGATTGGACGAAACTATTCCGTCAACATCGAATGAGAGAACCTTGTCATTGAAAAGAGTGAGAATATATCTTATCGGACGCGGATAACCTATCTGTTTAGTCCCCCACTTCATCTTTTTCGGAAAAGGAAGCTCTTTAATTACAGAAGAAAGAATCTCAGGAAGAATTTCCTCAGTCTTTCCGCTTTTCATCTTCTTTTTAGCAAAATAATATTTTCCTTTCGGGGTTTCCTGAATTTCAAGATCTTTTTCTTCAACATCGTTTCCTTTAAGAAAGCCGAGAAGAGCCGGAGTCGGTTTGCCGTCATCAGAGTAACCTCTGTCAGCTGAAGGACCCTTAAGCTCAAGAATCTCATCTCTCTGTGTATCCGAAACGCCGCATAGAACAGCAGTTATGCGCCTCGGAGTCGCAAAAACATCAATTGACGAAAAATCAATTCTTGCGCCGGAAAGCTTATCCGACATCATCTTTTTAATATTTTCAAGCGCCGGAGGAATGTAGCCGGCAGGAATTTCTTCAGAACCTATTTCAAACAAAAGATTGGCTTTATCAAACATAAAATCTCCCAGACAGTAATACCCTTCCTTCTATTAGGACGAGCACTATTGGCAAGAACTTTTTATGGATAATTTGCGGAGTATCAACAAAGAAATCAGTCAATTTTAAGGTGTTTCTTTATTTCTGCAGAATGCCTGTCGAAAAACGGACTGGACGGAACATTTCCGCATTTTGCACATTTAACGAAATACGGCGAATTGACATTTCCGCATTTTCCGCACGAATAATCCGCCGTGATCTTTTCTTTCCATTTTTGGATGCCGAGACTTTTTCTGCATTCAGCTGATTCAAAAAGTTCCGCGCGGTGAGGCATCTGCTTTTGAAAATCCTTCAGCTTATCACATGGAAAATCCGCGCAGTCTTCGCAGTTCTGAATGCCTTTTTCAGAAGCACATGCTGTAAAATGACATTTTTCGCAGTATGCACTCAGCTTATCCGAACGGCAGCCGTTACAGCGCATCTGTTCTTTGGTCATGCCGAATTTAGAGGCCAATGCTTCAAGCGCAACTTCGTCAGTTTTAGAAAAAATATAAACAGAACAAGTTTCGCAGAATAAACCGCAGTAAGCCGTTGTAGTCAATTCGCTCATAAAGCCTCCCGAACATCCCTGAAGCTGAATCAGCAGTTCATATAATATCCGCCTGTCAATTAAATATTTACTCTATTTAAGAAGGTATAATAAATCTCGGATAAAAAACTATGCTTTCAATAAAAGTATTTCTTTTCCAGACTTATTCTTATTGTTCTTCGGATATGCTTTTATTTCAATTCCAAGACCAAGATTATCCAGATACTCGATTAGAGTTGATATTTTCATGTCTTTTCTGGCTTCGAGTTTTGAAACACCTGATTGAG
>JAKJGA010000018.1 GCA_022704645.1 Spirochaetota bacterium | reverse complement strand
TTTCATTAAATTAAATCCATTAATCTATTTTTTGAAAATTGACCATATTTCTCTTGGAGAAACAATTCTTACATTTTTATATTTCTTCAATACCAGCAAATCCTTATCACCGGTCAAAATAAAGTCAACATTTTGCTTTTCGCAAATGCCGAGAATAGGATCATCATTAACATCCCGGGAAATCTGTTTAAAGGGAATAATGTAATCCGATATTAATGTTGTTTCACGCAAGAACAATAGGATTTCATCAACTTTGTCTTTCGGCATCTTGAACTTCTTTATGAAGATGCGATCAACCTCTTGAAGAATATATTCACTAATAACGATAGTATGATTTTCAATCAGAAATTCAAAAAGAGACTTACATAGACCATGCGAGGAAAATGCGGCAACGATAACATTGCTGTCAGTTATTATTTTCATTTTAGATTATTAAAAACATCTTCATCAGTCAAAACGCCTTCTGATTCAGCAAATGGTAAAACAGCATTGCGCAATTTTCTGAATTTCTGTACTGCCAAATATTTTTGTAACGATTCCCTTACCAAATCGCTAACAGGTTTATTTTCAAATTTACTTAAGTCATCAAGATCACGGCGCATATCGTCTGAAATTCTAATCGTAAGAGATTGATTCATTTTCGTCACCCTGTAAGACAAAGTAATACATATTATGAAAAAAACAAGAAGAATATATTCACATATTAGACTAAAATCAATCAACATTCCATAGTGCTAACAGCTCTTCACAATATCCGCAATTCAACTGCGCTCACTCAAAAAAAATGATTTATGCTCTTAAATCATTCGGAGGATTAATTATTATTTTTCGGAGTAATTCTATTTATCTCTACCACTAACGATTATATCATAAAAGAAATCATCTTGGACATTTATTTGATAATATTTTTAATTCTGAAAACTCTATATTATATCCATCCCCTGGAATGTAATACGATTTATGATTAAACTTTTCAACCGCAAAGCATTCTCCGATTTTCGGATAAGGTATTCTATTTTTCTTAAACCAATGCTGAACTAAAGTTATCGTGCCGAGCAAAGAACCTTTAAAATAAATCTCACACTCAATCCCGTCATACCGGTCTTCGTATTCTTCTTCACCTTTCATTCCCCATTCGGCATAATAGGTTTCATGGAATTTTATTACTTTCAACATATACGATTCTGACGGAAAAATAGTCCCGCAAGCTGCAAGAATGATAAATATAAAAACTAATTTTTTCATAATGTTTTATTTTACAAGGTATTATTTTGTGCTGCAGCCGGAAGAGAGCACAGCATCACGGCCGTCAATTTAGATATCTGTGTTCATTCAATTCAGCATACCCCGCATTGCAACTCTAATTATAACTATACTTAACCTTCGACTTCAACCTGAAAACCGCCATAAGCCATCTGCTTCATATCAAATGGCATCGGTTCATTCTTATATTCGACCGCTAACTCTTTCATTTCTTCCATAACACGTGCGTTAACCTCATCACGATGCGCTTTCGAATTAAAAATGATAAAAGAAAACCAAACATCCTGTTCGCCGTTCGCCCCGGTCATTTCGGGAAATTCCCGGGCTTTTTCTCCGCCCATTTCCTGAGCGGCAAGATCGTCACCGAGGCATTCGTAATACGCAACGGCACCATGCTTCATCCACAAATCACGCCCGCTTTCCGCCATTTTTTTATAACCCGCAGTCTTATCTTTTGGAACCAGAATCACAAATCCGTCTACATATTTTGCCATACTGCATCAATCCTTAATTAATACATATTTTTCATAATGCATTAGCAATGGCGGCATCTCATTACCGGAAATTCGGCAATATTTCTCACAAAAGAAATTATTCTCCATACAGATAACAAATTCAAACTTTTTTTCTTTTAGTTATGAGACTATGATTTTATTATCAGAAGAACCATTTTAGAAAAATTTGGATCAGGTAACGGCGGAATTAGTCTTACCGCGGCAGACTGCGTAATATTATTTGATCCGTGGTGGAACCCCGCACTGGAAGCACAGGCGATAGACAGAGCCCACCGTATTGGACAGACAAAAAAAGTTACATCCTTCCGGATGATCGCTAAGGATACGATTGAAGAAAAAATTATGCAGCTTCAGGATAAAAAACGCACGCTGGTCAATGATTTGATTACTGAAGAAGCTTCTTTCTTCAAGTCGCTTACAGGCGATGATATAATGGATCTCTTTAATTAGCGGGTGAAGAATATATAACTTTAACCGGCTTTGCCTTAATCTTTCTTAATGTTTTGTGCGGACTCATACAACTTTAACGCAGATAAAGCAATCTGACTGTCAGGAAACATCAGAAGAGTTTCCTCATAAAGCTCTTTTGATTTCTTACCTTCTCCGTTTTGGCTGTAACAGAATGCAGCATTAATCATCGCCATTTCAAGATACGATATCCGGCTTGAAGATAAGAGAAAAAGAGATCTGTATTTATCAATCCATCTGTGCCTGGTGAAGAATTGACGGCTCTTCCCGAATTCAAGAACCGCCTTTTCATAATTACCGGATTTAAAATATTTAATCCCTTTTCTATGATTAATCGGAATCATTAGCTTCAATAGAAAAGTTAAACAGAAGTAAGTAACAGCACTAAATAAAAAAGCATCATCAGCCCGCAGGAGATGAAAAATACTTAAAATCAGACAAAAAACAATTATTTGAGGTATTAATGACAACCAGTTTATCTGGCTTATGATCGGTTTGGATGAAGCCATATTATCTCCTTGCTGCAATATAATACCGGATATGCGGTATTATATCATGAGTTAAGAATTCTACCCGATATTATATTTTTCTTACATCTACGTCCGTCAAGAAATATTCGGCACATTCGTTTAATCGAACAGCCGATATGTTAATATAACTTAAATTTATGATGCTTAGACATAATATGAAAGTGCTTATCAATGTTAAATTCATCTTTTTCTTAATCTGTCCAGATCAATATCCAAATCGATTTTTCCGGAAAACTTTTTAATATTCTCAACCTTCTCTCTTTGTATTAAATTCAGAAGCGCTTCTTTAATAACATCAGTTTTTGTATGTATATTAGTAAGCTTCATAGCTTCATTTACTAAATTTTCCGGCAAATCAATAGTTGTTCTCATACAATCACCTTATGCATATAAAATAATCTTTTTATATTCATTGTCGATCAATTATTCAAACACAGAATTACATGCAAATCAACACGCTTACAAAATTCAGTGAACTACTATTTCGACTGTAATTCCCTGATTTTTTCAAGCCAGTTCTTTCTGTTATTTACTACAAATTTATCAGACTGACCGTTTTTTTGAACTATCAGCAGTCCGTTAGGAATGATACCGAGAGATTTTCTTCCGACAACTTTATCTATCTGCGAAAGTAAAATAACAGTCTTATGATTCTGAAAATTAAATGAATGCGACTTGAAAATAAGTTCATCATCTGTCAGAAACATCCATCCGCCGACACCTTCACTCCCCTGAAAATGGTTTGCTCCCCCGCTATAAACAATCGGTTTTCCGCCGGTAATTTCAAGACCCTGCTTGTTAAACTTTTTCTTCTGCCATTCCATAAACGCACCCAGAATCAGACCGAAAAATAATCCGCTAATAATTCCGCTGATCACTCCTATTAACAATCCGCCTATTATTCCGAAGAGAAGACCCATAACGCAGCCGAAAGGTATACCTGCTTTAATTAATGTTTTTAACAAATCCCTCATTTTTCAAACCTCTAAATTTTATTATCTTAAAGCTATACACCAAAAAATTGCGCGGATCGCACAGCCTTCCAGACAAATTGCCTTACTCTTAGAAAAGTATTTTAGACGGTCAAACACATGCCAAGTCAACATGAAAACATTTAAAACCTGAAGACGCCGGGTGAAGACCGGGGACGAAAGGATGCCTGAATCTTTTATGGGGAAAAGCCTATTTACAAAATAATTTGACTCTCTCGAATCCTCTCTCCCAGCCTCTCTCCTTTGATAAAGGTTTATCCTTAAGCAGGACATGCTTTAAAGGGCGTTTCGCATCGTTTGTTTCGAGTGTCAAAATACAACATAAGGCTTCGCCTTATGAATTCTTTGTCTGCATGGATCATGCAATAATATTCAAAGGGACGAGGAGCTCAGTCGCCGCTCCTCATCCCTTTGAGATCCCACTCCTGGCTCTTGTCGGGCGAATTCCTCGCACCGGCTTTGCCGAATGCTGCGGTCGCCCGAGTTGTGTCCGACTTCGTCGGACGTTTTAATGGTTAATTCTCTCATTTATTTCTTTCCGTTTACTTCGAATCGCTGAAAGTCGGCTTATCATTTTATAAAATCGAATTCAGATGACAAACATTCTGAATCGTCTCTTATATAATCCGAATTGGTTCTCTGACAATCCAAAAGGTCTCTCCGATAACCAAATTTTCTTATCGGAGAATAAATGAAGGATGTCGAAAAAGAAAACCTGCGACCGAAAACAAAGAAAGCCGCACAAGGCGGCTCATTGAAGAATTCATGCAGCATAATTATTAAGTTAATACTATAGAAAGTCTGCCCGAAAGATGCGGAGATTATCAAAGGCGGAAAAGACTCATCTCATTTTAATTTATTATTTTTTTTCTCAGTTATTACTTTCACCTCAGAAATACATGTATCATCAAACTTGTCACCTTTATATACATCGAGAATTGTTATCTTAATATATGAAGCCAACAAAGGCTCATTGAGTTGAATATATTGCATTTCCATTTTGTCTTCTAATAAGTAATCACCGAGAATTACTTCATTCAGACGCGGATCATGATTATTATTGCTTTGAATTCCCGAACTGCCGAGAATTTTATCATTTTCAAGCAATTCACGAGTCTTATCTTCTTCAAGACCTAAACTGGAGTAATACGAAATTCTTATTTTCTTAACTCGATTATTTGATTTAAATGTATCTTTATCTTTTGAATAGCCATTAATTATACCGATCTTATTTATAAGAGTCGAACCTTCAATTTTGCCACCAGCAGTGTAAGGCGCAAAATCTATTTTGATATTTTCATTGATTCCTGATCCGCTAACCCCCTCGACCCATGCAGTTGACAGATTGTTATCAATAACATTTTTTGCAGCATATTGTTCATTCTTACTTTTTAATTCAGATGAAGCTTCTGCATTATGATAAAAAAGAGCCGAAAATGATATTCTTATGTCAAAATCCGGTTCAACATCAGTTAAATTCATCGATAAAATATTATTATCAAATTTATACTTATTCGGTGTAATTTCAAAATTATATGCAACTTCACCTCCGCTTTTCAATGAATCACCGGTAAAATAAATAAATCTTTTCTGCAAATCTTCCGGTGTTATATTTTCGAAATATGCAAATACTTTAATTGATTTTATATTGTTTTTCCAATAACTGCCGGTTTTGAGAATATAATTTACCGCCATATATGTTGAATCATAGTCAGCTTCATACACCTGTTCGTAAGTATTTTTTATCGCTTTCTTTTCACCTTCTTTAAAAAATATTTTTGAGCATTCATAGTATTTTTGCTCTTCCATATTCTCTTTATCTACCTTTTTTTCAGAATCATTTTTCCTAAAAACAACTAATTCCTTATCATTTTCATACGCTTTAAAATTCATTATAGACTGAGTATTCCATCTTCCTTCGGAGTTAGGAAAGCCCATTATTACTTCCTGTGATTTTCCTTCATTGACAAAGGTATAATTAACTTCGACTGTATAATGATCGCGGTATAAATGAAAAATGATAATTTCATCTGACATCTGAACATCGTCATTTTTAATCATTTTCACATTACCGCCGGAAATGGGAACAATTGGACCAAAGTCCGAATATAATGCACTAACACTAACAAGAAATGCTAAAAATATTATAATTCTCATATTCCCTCACACTTTGAAAAAAGATAGTAATATTACTCAAAACATTCAGAAAATTATTTTAAACAATCACACGGAAAGTCAACAGAAAATCATTATAAGCTTGAAGACGCATGGCAAAGACCTAGGACAAAAGGACGCCCGTATCATTTACAAAAAAAGCGTAAGTATAATCCTGCGAAAACAAAATGCTTCTTTTATAGTTTAAACAGATTCATCTTTCGAGGGCAGATCGCAACATTACCGTCACGGCTTTCAAGTAAAATATTATTTTATAACAATAATTAAATAGACCTGTTAGACGAACACATTAATTCATTTCAGAATTATTTGTTTTGTTAATATCCAATTCAAGAAGCATAACACCCAATAAAATATAAAACACACCTAAAAGCATAGTACCGATGATAGCAAAAATAAAAGTTAGATTCAAAGCGCTAGCGATAATTCCGATTATAGCGGCTACTTTTATAAAATTCCTTGATAATACTTTATTTGTTTTTAATAACATTATTGAAAAAAATAAGCAAAATATTGCGCCGATAAAATTTATTTCAAGAATGAACCTAACACTCAAAGTCTCATAATAGTTTATATAAAATAGATAATACAGTTTCTGAAAGACGGTAATAAGCATGAATAAAATAGTTGAAAATATAAAAGTTTTTCTTTTGCTGAATCTTGAAAATTTCACAAGTCCCAAGAACATTATAATTGCAGCAACAACCATCAGAAATAATATTATATTTATTAAAGATATGCCTCTTAACATATTTTCAGAATTAGTCTTGTTTACAATTAAAATTATTCCTAAAATCAAACTAAGCACAAAATGAACAATAAATGAGATACCACTAATTTTATACATTTATTCCTCTCTAAATTATAATCTAAAAAAAGGTTTTTTCATTACTAAGACATTTTAAAAGTCTCAATGCATTTACTGTATTATGACAGTATTCACCTGACAGTCCACTCAAAATAGATGTAGTCATAATTTTTTTGAGATTTTAAATGATTTTACTACAACCTATGTTAAGGAGAGAAAACCATGACCACCAACACCAATGTACAAACCAAAGCTGTAAGAAGAAACCATAATTTAATAAAACTTGTCGGAGAACTGTAAAATGTTAACAAAGTTTGCATAATTATGAACCATTCACGACGAAAGTTTTATGCTGACTGAATTAAAACTGATGACGGCGAATAATTCAGCCGGTTATTTTTGGAGAAATGTGTCAGGTAAATAGCATCATTGTACAGATAGTATCATTTTCTTTTAACTAATGTATTATTCTCCAAAACATATCTGATAGTTTCATTTTTTATCGTGATATCTTTATTTTTTTCTTCACTAAATTTTTTAATTATATTGCGATAAATAATAAAGTTTTCCACTCCGCCTTTTTCTTTTGGAAAAATATATCTTTCATAACTTGAACCGAGACCGCCTTCACCGCTAAAATTTTCTACAGCCATTAAGGATAACTGATTATTATTTATAATTATAATATTTCTATTGTTATTCTCGTAAGAAGACATTGATAATATTTCTGAACTCAGAGACACCTTGATAACATTTTGAATTGATTTATAGCCCAAATTATCAAAAAGACTCATTTTCAAGTTTGGAATTTCTGAAG
Organism: Spirochaetota bacterium; assembly: GCA_022704645.1. Classification (GTDB taxonomy): domain Bacteria; phylum Spirochaetota; class UBA4802; order UBA4802; family JAFGJZ01; genus JAKJGA01. Next base: position 10,779 of record JAKJGA010000018.1, on the reverse strand, counting down.
GTTTGGCGAAATAATTAATAACGAATGACACATTTGAAATAACCTTTTGTTTCGAAATTAATTTAACACCAGATATAAATCCTTCGTTTTCCTTAAAACTGAATATACCTAATATTAATAAATTATTATTATAATTCTCACTTTTTTGAGATAATAAACCTCCCCAAATATACCCTTGTTTTAATTGATTGTTTTGTTCGTATTTGACTTTATACCAATAATCATTAAACCCGTTTAACTTATAACTTTCATCCGTTTTCTCAACGATAATAATTTTGTGACCGACGGGTAAGGCATCCTGAATTTTTGAATCAATTTGAGGTTTAACTCGAACTCTGGCGACATCAACAAAAACGTATCTAATTTCACCTTGATACTCACTTATTGATTGAGAAAAACTATAACCAAAAAGCGAGAGAGACATTGACAAAAGTAGAAATATTTTATTCATAAAATCTCCTAATAATAATGTAGTAAACCTAAGACTGTGAACGATGACATGAGAACAGGATGGATCTGCAAATTTCGGTTAATTATATTTTGAAGAATAAATCACCTCTTTACTAGCAATAAATTCTTCTTCAGCAATCATATGTTAAATATTTCTCATACCACCCTAAACGCAATCATTACAAAACAGGGCGTTAATTAAAAGCTACATACCATTTGCAAATCTTAATTTCTATGTATACAATTTTACAATCAGAGCTTTCATTTTACTGCTTTTATCAACATATACATCTACTTCATCATTTATCATGATAGATTCAGTAACTTTAGATTTCATGATCATCATTGACTTTATAATATTCTCATTGTTAATTCTATATTGGAATGTAATTTTTCCTCTATCTTTATGAAAATAGATATTTACAATTTTTCCTTTTATTTTTATCCCATTTCGCAAGATACTCTTAAATCTCCTAATTCTCAGTATTAAAAGTGGCAGAAAAACCATTAATACTGCTATAGATAATCCAATAAATACCGGCAGTGCGTCAGCATCAATATATTCATGTCCCCGTCTGCTTGGCAAGAATCCAAATACTACAAGAAATACTGACATCAAAACAGATACAACCGGAAATATGACATATATGAATGTCAAAAAATCGTGTTTTAGCAATTGCATATATTTAATTCTCATATTGTTCTCCTTTGATTTAGAGCATTTTACATAATATTACAGCATACCAGAAATTGACGACCAACAGGAACAAATGTTCCGGAGATCGAGCACGGAGCGGAGCGTGAGCGAAGGGCGGAACGCAGCGTTGTAGCCGCTGTTATATGCAGTGCCGAGTTAATTATCAGAAATAATATTTTAATGCCACGCAAATGAAGAAATCCAAGAAATATATTTGTCACTTACTATTTTAAATCTATCATAGCTGCCATTAAAAAAACCATACTTTAGTGGCTCCCAATTATTTTTTTGTTTTTCAGCTTCTGATATCATGTTTTGTAAATTGTTATTACCACCAAATGAACGTTTATATTTCCAAGTGAATCTTCCAACGTGTGCAAAAAAGTAATCATCTTCTTTATATAGTATATCAGCAAAGACCAAAGCAAAAAATATTTCAAAGTAATCAAAATAATTATCGTAATCTTTCCCAAGATAAAAGTGGTCATCCAATGACGACTGCAATGTTTTGTATAAATATTCACTCATTGGTACAAAATTCTTCTCATATCCAGGAATCAGTTTAAATGCACTTATTGAATCATTAATTTCATAATACAAAGCTAATACATATGGATTTTTACCATTAATTGGCTTTGTTGAAATGATATTATTATACATAATTGAATATAAATAATCATATTTATTTGCAGCAATCGCAGAAATTCCAGCTGAATAAAATGTTAACAATGAAGGATACCATCTCAAATCAAGCCACAGGGTTACTCCTCCTAAAGGTAATAAGTGATCTGTAATTCTTGAAAATATCTTTGTTACTAAAGCAATACTCTCGGTTGTCCCCCAATAAGAAAGACATGATGTCAATTGTTTAATATCATTAATAATTGACTCATAATATTTAATTCTTTCAACAAATATCTCTTTTTTAGTCTCTCGATTGTTGTAATCAAAATTATCACCTGAAAATAATGAATGTGCTTCTCTTAACTTTTCTGTTATTAAATCATGTAACTTAATTGAATATTTTTTTTCTGAAAGATATTCTTTTACTATATCAACAATATTTCGATTATCAGTTATATTATTATCAGTTGAAATTGCTGGTATTTCATATAATACATCTTTTTCAATTTCCACAACTGTTTGATTATTTAAAATATTTGGCCCATCAAATATAAAATCTCCATCTCCTTCTAAAAAGCCATAATGTGGTGTTTGATTTGAAATATAATCTTTAGACACCTTTTCATAGACATATGCCATTACGCCATTTGCGGTTAAAATACCATCACTTGAATATGCTTTTGATTCGAGCGCTTGTATTAGATGACCTGTAAAAACTGAATGATTTGCTATAGGTCCTCCACTATCAGAAACGACTTCATCTGCTTTCCCCGCTGTAAGAACCTGTCTTGAGAATCTTTGTATCATATCATTTAAAAAGCGCAATGAACCCGGTCGAAGATTACGTGTTATAGCAAGTCCTCCATAGCAGGCATCCATAATATATAGAACATGTTTAGCAGGCAATAATTCTGCATTCTGAGTAAGAATACTCCATCTTACCAATGTTGATAAGTCTTCAACATTTCCTTCATGAGGCACTAAAAAGCCTATTTCCCCCCTATGTCCAGTTTCTGTATAGCCATGACCAGCATAAAAAAAGAAAAATCTATCATTTTCTTCAGTTCTATTTTTAAATGTACAAAATATTGATAATATTTTATCTCTTGTTGCTTCTTCGTTGTAAATAGTAATTATATTTTCTCGAGGAAATTTGAAATTTTTCTCAAGCATTTAAGAAATAGACTTTGCATCACTGACTGCATAACTTAGTGGAGACGCATTAATATATTTGTCTATACCAATGACCAAAGCCCAACTATTTGTATAATATGGTTCATAAACTCGACTCTGCATATGTACCTCAATATAAGTATCCGCATCTTATGATATAAAATGAAAATGGTAACTCGGCATTGCATATAACTACATATATACGCAATCCGTAAAACATCACAGCCACATGATCATTAAAATCTTAATACAAAAGATTATCAAGTATGTCAAACCCAAAATAAACCATATGACATATGAAGAACTACATGCCCTCACCCAGCCTCCGGATCGCCCTCTCCCAGAATAAAGTACATGATTGGCGAAGCCAATAAAGATCGTCCATCCCGGGAGAGGGCTTTCTGTCATGATTTTACTGCTTCAGAAAGGAATGAATGAGAGAAGAAAGCCATTCAGACGTCCGACGAAGTCGGACACCAAATAAGCGCAGACTTTCGCAGTCATTACGGAGTAATGCGCGAAAGTTCTGTCGCGACAAGCTCCGCGCAGCGGTGCCCTTTTCTTTCGTCCATTTCTTTTGGGCACAGCAAAAGAAATGGACAAACGGATTTAAAAGGTGTGAAACACCTTTTGTGTAATGCATGACTCCATGCAAGTAACGAATACTTAAGGCGAAGCCTTGTGTGGCATACCGACCCTCGGTAGAACAGCACCTTTTGTACAAGTCCGGTGACCGGACAAAACCGGGTAAAGGGCGTGGAACGCCCTTTGAAATTATTGCATGATCCATGCAAAAAAAGATTCCAAAGACGAAGTCTTTGTTTGTATTCCGATACTCGGAAATAGGGATTTATAAGGTGCCAACCTTATAAAAAAAGCCCGCGATACTTCGCGGGCTTTTTCGTAATCTAAAAACTTATGTTATCACTTAGACAAAAACTCATTTATAGCGTTCGCAGCTCCTCGTCCTTCACTTATAGCGTAAACTACAAGAGAAGCACCTCTGTTCGCGTCACCTGCTGCAAAAACCTTGTCAACGCTTGTTTTAAAATCAGCGCCTGTGTCAATATTTCCGCGGGCGTCAAGCTTGAGTCCGAGCTCGTTAACGAAATCCTTCTGAACCACATGAACGAATCCCATCGCAAGAAGAACAAGATCAGCTTCGATCTCAAATTCACTGCCCGGAACTTCCTTCATATTGAATCTTCCGTTTTCATTCACCCACTCTACTTTGCATGCGAGAACTTTCTTCACTTTTCCGTTTTCGCCGATGAATTTCTTAGAGCTGATGCACCAGAGTCTTTCACAGCCTTCTTCATGAGAACTCGAAGTTTTGTGAAGTCTCGGCCAGAGAGGCCATGGCTCAGAATCAGTTCTTGTCTTTGACGGCATCGGAAGAAGTTCTATCTGAGTAACCTTTCTCGCACCCTGACGGTTAGCAGTTCCGACACAGTCTGAACCGGTATCACCGCCTCCGATTACGAGGACGTTTTTATCAAGAGCGGCAATTAGAGAATCCTGGCATACTTTGTCACCCGCGCAGGTTTTATTCTGCTGAGTGAGATAATCAAGCGCCTGATGAATTCCTGAAAGCTCTCTTCCTTCAATCGGAAGATCTCTCGCTTCACGCGCACCGATTGTAATACAAACGGCGTCATACTCTTTCATGATGTCATTGATCTTTACGTCACGTCCGACATATGAATTGGTTTTAAAAACAACGCCTTCTTCTTTCATTATATCGAGACGGCGGTCGATAAAGCTTTTCTCGAGTTTAAAATCAGGAATACCGTATCTCAAATATCCGCCGACTCTGTCAGTGCCTTCAAACAATGTAACCATGTGACCGGCTTTGTTTAACTGATCAGCTGCGGCAAGTCCTGCTGGACCTCCGCCGATAACTGCAACTTTTTTTCCGCTTCTCGTTTTAGGCGGATTCGCTTTAACAAGACCGAGCTCAAAAGCCTTTTCAATTACCGCAAGCTCGTTCTGTCTGATAGTAACGGCTTCGTCATTGAGAGCAAGCACGCATGATGCTTCGCAAAGAGCCGGGCAAACGCGTCCTGTAAACTCAGGAAAATTATTGGTTTCCTGAAGAAGCTCCCATGCTTCTTTCCATTCTCCCTTGAAAATTCTGTCCTGCCATTCCGGCATGATGTTGGAAACCGGGCACGACCAATGGCAGAAAGGAACACCGCAGTCCATACATCTCGAAGCCTGAAGTTTTCTTTCGTCTTCCGAAAGCTGAAGCTCCACTTCGCTATAATCATTTATTCTCTGTTCAACCGGTCTGTAACCGGCAACTTTTCTGTTATTTTTGAGAAAGCCTGTAGGATCACCCATTATGCTTTACCTCCGATCTCTTCTTCTTCGATTATTCCTTCAAGTTTCTTGTCAAGTTCCTTAAGTTTCATTTCTTCAAGTGCACGTTTGTATTCAACCGGCATTACTTTGATGAACTTAGGCTGAGTTGATGACCAGTTTGAAAGAATGTTTTTAGCGTGTTCGGAATCAGTATTATCAATATGTTTCTGTATCATGGATTTAACTCTGGAAACATCTTCGTCATTGTCGAGTTTCGAAAGTTCAACCATTCCCTTGTTGCAGAAATAATCAAAATTTCCGTCAACATCATACACATAAGCTATACCGCCGCTCATTCCGGCTCCGAAGTTTCTTCCGACTTTGCCGAGAACTACAAGATAACCGCCTGTCATGTATTCAGCACAGTGGTCTCCAGTTCCTTCGATTACAGCCAATGCTCCGCTGTTACGAACGCAGAAACGCTCACCTGCAACACCGCGCACGTAAACCTCACCGGCAGTAGCTCCGTAAAGAACCGTATTTCCGATGATGATGTTTTCTTCAGGCTTGAATGTTGAACCCTTAGGCGGAACAACTACGATCTTTCCTCCGGAAAGACCTTTTCCGAGATAATCGTTCGCGTCTCCGTTGAGTCTGAAAGTCACGCCCTTCGCAAGGAACGCCCCGAAACTCTGACCGGCGCTTCCGTTGAAATCAACAGAAAGTGTTCCTTCAGGAAGACCGTCATCTCCGTAGCGTTTTGATATTTCGTATGAAAGCATAGCTCCGGCCGTTCTGTCGGTGTTTTTTACCGGAACAGAGAACGAAACTTTTTCTTTCTTTTCAATGGCATTTTTAGATTTCTCTATAAGAGTTCTGTCAAGAATCGCATCAATCTTGTGAATCTGATCCTGTACGCAATAAGTCGCATATTTATCAGCTTCCGCCGGTCTGTGAAGAAGAAGCGACGGATTCGCGCTCTTAGCTTTCCAGTGGCTGTTCGGTGCAACTTCAAGAAGATCAGTTCTGCCGATAAGATCGTTGAACTTTCTGATTCCGAGAGAAGCCATCACTTCACGAACTTCCTCAGCGAGAAATCTGAAATAATTAATAAGATGCTCAGGCTTTCCTGCGAATCTTTTTCTGAGTCTCGGATCCTGAGTCGCTATTCCGACAGGACATGTATTAAGATGACATTTTCTCATCATAATGCAACCCATTACGATAAGAGTCGTCGTACCGAAACCGAACTCTTCCGCGCCGAGAAGACCGCCGATTACTATGTCGCGCCCAGTCCTCATCTGTCCGTCAGTCTGAAGTCTCACACGACCGCGGAGATCATTAAGAACAAGAGTCTGATGAGTTTCAGCAAGACCTACTTCCCACGGCATACCTGCATGTTTAATTGAACTCTGCGGGCTCGCACCGGTTCCGCCGTCATAACCGCTTATCAGAATGTTGTCGGCATGGGCTTTTGAAACACCTGCCGCAATCGTTCCGACACCTGTTTCGGAAACAAGCTTAACGCTTATTCTCGCATTCGGATTCGCGTTTTTAAGATCGAATATCAGCTATGCAAGATCCTCGATCGAATAAATATCATGGTGAGGCGGAGGTGAAATCAGAGTTACGCCCGGAGTTGAATTTCTGGTTTTCGCAATGATCTCATCAACCTTGTGACCCGGAAGCTGTCCGCCCTCGCCCGGTTTCGCTCCCTGAGCGATCTTGATCTGAATTTCATCAGCATTGGCAAGATAGTTGCTCGTAACACCGAAACGTCCGGATGCTACCTGCTTGATAGCGCTTCGGGCTGAAGTTCCGTCAGCGTTAGGGATAAATCTTTTAGGATCTTCTCCGCCTTCTCCCGAGTTGCTTCTTCCTTTTATTGAGTTCATTGCAACGGCTATAGCTTCGTGAACATTTGCGCTTATCGAACCGAAACTCATCGCACCGGTTGTAAAACGCTTCATGATTTCTTCAACAGGTTCTACTTCTTTTATATCGATAGGAGAAACTTTTTTGAAATCAAACATACCTCTTATTACATGAGGTTTGCGGTTCAGCGCATCAGCCTTAGCCGAGAATTCCTTGAACTTTTTATAATCATTTGAACGTGTCGCCCACTGAAGAAGATAAATCGATTCAGGATTCCACGCGTGGTTTTCTCCGCCTTTTCTATAACGGTAAACACCTTCGCTTTCAAGTAGAGGATTCGCCGCTTCATAAGCTTTCGTATGAACTCTTTCCACTTCTTCAGCCAGTTCATTGATGCCGATACCTTCTATCTTGGAAACAGTTCCCTCAAAGCATCTGTCAACCAGATCTTTGCCTATTCCGACAGCTTCAAAAATCTGAGCTCCGCGGTAACTTCTTAAAGTAGAAGTTCCCATCTTTGAAAGGACTTTCAGAATAGCCTTGTTGATGGCTTTCATGAAATTCTTTTCAGCATCTTTATAATTATCAATGCCCTTACATTTTTTGTTTTTTACGATCGAATCAATTACGGCAAGAGCTCCGTATGGATTAATGGCATCAGCGCCGTATGCGAAAAGAAGCGCGAAATGATGAACTTCACGAGGCTCTGCAGACTCAAGAATAAGTCCGGCCTTGAGGCGTTTTCCGTTTTTTATTAGATGGTGATGAACTGCACCGACCGCGGCAAGCGACGGAATCGGAGCCTTGTCTTTGGAATATTTTCTGTCGGAAAGAACGAGTACTGTAGAACCTGAATCGATAGCCTTGTCCGCTTCAGCGCAGATTCTGTCAAAACCCTCAGCAAGAGCTTTTCCACCGCCGGCAACATCGAAAGTGATATCAATAACAGTTGTCTTATAGTCAGCGTTGTTTAATCCCGCAATTTTCTTTACATCAGAATTAGAGAAAAGAGGATTAAGGAACTTAATTCGTTTGCAATGATCTTCAGTTTCTTCAACAAGATTCTTGTGAGAACCGATGAAGCTTGTAAGAGTCATTACGAGTTCTTCTCTTATCGAATCGATAGGAGGATTCGTTACCTGCGCGAAAACCTGTTTGAAGTAGTTAAACATCTTCTGCGGTTTATCCGAGAAAACGGCAATTGGAGTATCAGTTCCCATGGAACTTGTAGGCTCCATTCCGGATTCTATCATCGGAACAAGAAGTGTCTCGATGTCCTCTCTATTGTATGAAAAAACATTCTCAAGTTCTACAAGCTTTGCATCTTCAATGGACGCAGAAACTTCTTCACCTTTAATGCTCTTAAGATCAGTTCTGTTTTTCGCAACCCACTCCGCATAAGGCTTCTGAGATGCGATTTTGTCCTTAACTTCCGCATCCGGAATAATTCTGCCTTCAACCGTATCAACGAGAAGGATTTTTCCGGGCATAAGTCTGCCTTTATACGCTATTTCCTCCGGAGCGAAATCCTGAACCCCGACTTCGGAACCCATCACTATCATGTCGTTTTTAGTTATGATATAACGTGAAGGACGCAGTCCGTTTCTATCCAGTGTTCCGCCGACAAATCTTCCGTCGCAGAATACCATTGACGCAGGTCCGTCCCACGGCTCCATGAATGTCGCATGATATTCATAAAATGATTTAAGCTTTTCATCTATTGGATTCTTTTCATTCCAGCTTTCAGGAATAAGCATCATCAGCGCGTGCGGAAGCGAACGCCCTGTCATAACAAGAAGTTCAAGCGCGTTATCAAAAGACGCCGAGTCACTCTTGTTAGGTTCGATTACAGGAAGTATTTTTTTTATATCTGCACCGAACTCTTCTGAAGCAAGCATCGATTCGCGAGCGCTCATCCAGAGACGGTTTCCTTTTACAGTGTTTATTTCACCGTTATGAGCAAGCATTCTAAACGGCTGTGCAAGATCCCATGAAGGGAAAGTGTTTGTACTGAATCTTGAATGCACGAGCGACATCGCACTTTCGAAAGATGATTCAGAAAGATCAGGGAAATACTGCTTAACCTGATCCGGCATGAGCATTCCCTTGTAAACTATCGTTTTAGACGAAAGACTCGGAATATAAAAATCAGCTTTATTATTTATCGAAGAATTTCTGATTGTTGATTCTGAAAGTTTTCTTATAATATAAAGTTTTCTTTCAAGACGGTTCTGATCCTGTTTCTGTGTGCCTGAAATAAACACCTGTTCAATTTTCGGCTCGCTTCTTTTAGCGATTTCACCAATGCACGAATCGATAACGGGAACATCGCGCCATGTGATTATTTTCTGACCTTCAGCTGAAACTATTTTTTCAAACTCGGCTTTCACCTTGTCGCAGTCTGATTTATCGCGCGGAAGAAAAACAAGTCCCGCACCGTATTCTCCCTCGGAAGGAAGATCTTTAATTTTTTCCGCAAAAAACTTATGCGGAATCTGCATCAGAATTCCAGCACCGTCTCCGGTCTTATTATCAGCGCTCTCTGCGCCTCTGTGTTCCATGCGCGCAAGCACTTCGAGTCCGCGCTGTACTATGTCGTTTGACTTTCTTCCTTTAATATCGGCAACAAAACCGATACCGCAGTTGTCATGTTCATTCGCTCTGTCATAGAGTCCCTGGTTCTCAGGAAAAAGCTCTTCCATCTATTTCTCCTAAAAAAAAATTGCAGATGTAGTCAAAAAGCCGTTTTTAAGGACATTTTAACCAAGAAAACAAATTAGATATTGTCCGGCAAACTAAAAGACCGGCACAAATGTTACAAATATGTTAAATTACCGTAATACAACGAATCATTAATTTAAAGAAAAATATGCCTGAAAGTCTGACTATTAAAAATTCTGGAAACTGAAGGAGAAAATACAGCACCCTTTACTACAGAATACTCCCCGGCTGGAATTACCGAAACAACTCCCAGACTGCGGTTATCAGGACAAAGCAAAAGCTCGTTCTTTTTGATTTCATAAACATCATCCCTCTGTTTTAAAAGCGGATCATGCGAAGAAATATAGACAGGATAGAGAATATTTGTATTTTTTTCGCAATAGAGATCAATCATATCCGATTGATTTTCGTATTCCTGAAGTTCCAACTCCCGCTCAAAAACATACAATCTGCCCCCGAAAAAGCGCACCTTTGCAGGCTTATCTGCAACTACTCTTTTTACCCCTTCATGATAAACAAGATCTCCAAGTGAAGCCTTTTGCTTTTGAAGAAGAACGATATCACCTTTAGCGAAAAGAGGATAAGCGGAAGAATCTCCGATATACCCAAAATCATATTTCGAAAAAATTAATCCTGCAGCAGCAAGAGGCAGAAGAAATGATAAAACAGAAGGAGCAATCATCTTTGAAAAATGAGTTTTGCGTTTATTCATCAGACAAACAACAGATGCCAGCGAAAGAAAAACATATGCCGCGAAGAAAGCAATTAATGAAAAAAACAGCGCGGTGTTTTCCGGCAAGGGAAGAAAAACATGGAGCATAAGAAAAAACGGCAGAATAAAAGCCGATAGATACGACTTAAATATTCTGCCCGAATATGCAACACCCGATGCCGGAAAAAGAAACGCGGCGAACACAGCAAAAACTATATTCATC
>JAKJGA010000017.1 GCA_022704645.1 Spirochaetota bacterium | reverse complement strand
GATCCTCATTGGTTCTGGAGTAATTGATATCAGTTTTTCTCATATCAGCGTGCACTTCGATGCTTTTCCGTGAAGACCCCTGAAATAATTTGACGCACATAATGCCCGTAGAAAAATATTTTTTCCAAAATATCCTTTTTGCATCCATCCCTTCTCTATACTCTTCTATGGAAGAAAACTGATCGTCTATTTCCATCCCGCCGTGGAAGCTTCCGCCACTTGAATCTTTCAAATTTTCAGCAAAATCCGTTTTTTCGGGATTAAATATTCTCGGCCGCACATAAAAAGTTCTAAAAAATATCTTCGGCGAATATGCGAGTATTCCGGCAATATCCCTTACCTCCGCGCGTTCTATCCCAAGCTCATACACTCCGCGGTGTTCGCTTATAACCGAATATTTTTTTTCAAAATATTTTTTTCCGCCGATGAAGCAGTTTATCTTCTTCTCGAAATTTTCTCCTATTCCCACAGTTTCTCTGAAGACAATGCGGAATTCCGCAATTGGCAAAAATGACTCATTCGATAAAGACAACTTATAGTTAATACTTTCACCCCTCAGAGGATGCTCATTGGAGAATATTTCTATAAAACGCAGAGATAAAGAATTGGAAATAAACACCGCCAGAGAAATCAAAAGAAAAAGCAATAAGGCATAATATATAACAGCAACAGCACCGGCAAAACTCATTGCTGCCAAATACAAAAGAGAAAGAGATATCAGATACAATATTGCCGCTCTGAAATTAATTCTTATCACAATTATAATCCGGTCGGAATTTTTACCGAAGACACAATTTCAGAAATTATTTTTTTCGGAGTAATTCCGGAAAAGCGCGCATCAGGTGAAAGAACTAATCTATGCGGCAATACTATCGGAGCCGCATAGATAACATCTTCGGGAATCACAAAATCCCTTCCCGACATATAAGCCCTGCCCTGTGACGCATAAAGAAGATGAAGCGACGATCTCGGACTAAGCCCGAGTTTGACGTCACTTCGCGATCTGCTTTTAGAAACTATTTCTGCTATGAAATAAAATATCTTCTGAGAAACTGAAATCTTTCTGACAGATTCTCTTATGGATGCGATCTCTTCAGAAGAAGTTATCTTTTCAGCCTTTTTTGAATGTGATTCGCAGAAAGTGTTCAGGATACGTACTTCGCTTTCAATGTTCGGATAATTGATAGAAAGAGATATTCCGAACCTGTCAAGCTGTGCTTCAGGAAGAGGAAAAGTTCCGGAAAAATTTTCAGGATTCTGCGTAGCTATTACAAAAAACGGAGAAGGAAGAAGATGAGTAACTCCGTCAACCGTTATGCGTTCTTCCTGCATCGCTTCAAGAAATGCAGACTGAGTCCGGGGAGAAGCACGATTAAGCTCATCGGCGATTATTATCTGATGATGCAATTGTCCTTCTCTGAATGCGAAATCATTTTTTCCGGAAATCCACATGTTCATACCAAGAACATCACCCGGAAGGATATCCGGCGTAAACTGAATCCGTCCGAAATCGAGTCCGCTTGCTTCGGCAATGGCTCTTGCAAGAGTCGTCTTTCCGACTCCGGGAAAATCTTCTATAAGAACATGAAGACCTGAGACAAGCGCAAGAATGCAGTCTTCACAAACCGGTCCTTCTTCGATAAAAACCTGTGAGATGCTGTTTATTAGCCTGGTTATTTTTTCATCCACGAAAATTTCCTCCAGAATCTATTATGACGAGCAGAAAATATTTTTGATTTCATTAACATTAAAACAGCAAAACACATAACTAGAGTCATACAGTTTATTCAAATCCATTCAGTCTCCTGATTGCTGCAATTATATCATTCAATTTCTTGATACTGGAATTTTGAACACTTGCCTTTACGATAAAACTATTATTACCTGCAAGAATTTTATACTGAAGAACATCCTTATAGCTTTCATCATATTCAACACTTATTGCGGTTATGCTCTTATACGGCACATGCAAATATGATCTTTTATGTATCGGGAAATTCCTGAAATTTATACCCTTTCCGCATGATACAATAATAATATCTTTTGAAGTAGCCAGCATCATCCATTCAGTCAGTTCGGGAAGCAATATGAAACCGGTAAGTCTATCGAATATTTTTTTTATTTTATGCGTTATTCTTTTTTTAGGCTGATATGCAACAAATCGGATATTCTCAAGATTTTTTGACAACGATGCGTATATATTACTGAAACCGATACTTGGATTATAATCTGATAGGCTTTTATCAAAATCAGACAAATCAATTTCCGTTTCTGCCGTATTTGTTCTGACAATTTCAACCAGCTTATCTACGATGTCCTTTGAAACTGCATTATAGTTGATACAATATAATTCCGAATTCAAATAAATAACGAAAGTCCCTCTTAATATATCTATTGAATTTTCAATTGCGGCAATTTCAGAATAATAAACTTTTTCCGATACTACATCATTCCCGTTTCTTTTCATGATGAAAACGTAATCGAAATATGCACCGACAACGTAATCATACATATGCATTCCGGGCTTGAGACTCCGTCTTTCCATATTTACGGGTATTTTAAACAATATGGTATGATTATTATCCTGGGTAAAATGTTCTCTAAAAATCGGCGGCATTTCATGCTCTTCGTCAATTTCATAAATCCATGGACCAAATGCCGCATATTCCTTATCCTGCATACCGTTTCCCTTCAATTATATTTTGAACAAACCAATAATTTCCGAATACATATATTTCCAACAATTTAACAATATGATCATGTAATAATTAAAAAGAATTTTTTAATCAAAATGCAATCAATATTTCAAACTTTCTCAACAGACTAATTTCTTATTGAAAAACTGCTGGACAAACGGAAAATATATATAACTCTTATAATTCAAAACAAAGATACTGCACAGCAATCAATCCAGTGCAGAAACGGGGCGGCATGGCAAAAAATATTTCATTCGTCAGAGAGCTGTTCAGCGAAGTGCGCAAATGGACCGAGCAGGGAATAATTTCACACGAACAGCAGCAAAAGATTGAGTCGCTCTATACCGTCGAAATAGAATCCCATGAAAAAAGTACTGCTTCAAAAAAATCACTTAATCTGACTTCAGTCATAATGGGTCTGGCCATTCTCTGCCTGGCTGCCGGAATTATCATTTTTTACGCCTCGAACTGGAAGAAAATGCCTCCGAGCATTAAACTCATACAGGTGTTTTTTCTTGTTATTGCAAGTTATGGCACTTCCGCCTGGTTTCTTTTCAACGAAAACCGAAGCCGCCTAACCGGAAGAGCCTTTCTAATTCTGGGCATGGTTTCGTACGGCGCGGCGATTATGCTTGTTGCGCAGATTTATCATATCAGCGCGCATCCTACAAACGGAATTCTTGCATGGGCAGCGGGAGCTTTTCTCATGGCTGCACTCATGCGCGAACGCTTCGGGCTCTACATCGCATCGCTTCTCTTTTTTATATGGAACTGCTGGGAATTCGCAGTCTATGACAATCCGGCCTACCTGTATCTGCTTTTCATTTCGCTGACGGCTTTCTTTTATATCCGTCTGAAAGATGTACCCGGCATTATCGCCTCTCTCTGCTTTCTGATTTTTTATTATTATCAGTCCATCATTCCGCACTACACTTACAAAACCAGTTTTGAAGTAATGATTTTTCAAGCAGGACTATTAAATCTTCCTCTCGGAGCTATGCTTCTTTGCGCCGGTTCATATTTCAGGGATAAGGATTTTTTCAGACCTGCAAGTTATCTCATGTCCGTCTTAGGTTGGCTGATTTTCATATTGCCATTTCTCGCAATGTCATGGCCTTTCGAAACAATTAATTCCGGAGTATTCGCATCATTCGGAGTTAGCATAAAATACTCATCAATCTATATCGCATTCATCGCAATATCAGCCTTATTGATTTATCTGATAACAAAAAGCGGAAGGCCTGTTAAATTTTTAATTTCCGCCTGTGCTTTTCCGGCTATTGTTTTCTTTCTGCCGATGGGAGGATTGCAGGTTCGGATGATAAGCTTTCACTGCGTGATGGCAGCAATCTTTTTCTTTTTTCTTTATTATTCTCATACAGAAGAAGAGAAAGATATTTTCAACACAATACTCGCTTATATTTTTGCGTTTTCGGTAATTATCGTCAAGGGATTCGGTTTCGTAATTTACGCTTTTGATTCTGAAAAATACAAAGTAGCTTATATCGCAGGATTCATAATTTTTGCCGTCGTCTGCCTTCTTCTCAATGTTCTCGTTGAAAACCTCGCAAAAAAACGCGAAACAAAATATTCTCCTGCGATCATTCACGCGCTTTGTGCGTCGATGATGTGGTCATCTGTATATGCAGCTTCGTTTGAAATTAACGGACAGAGGTCTATTTTCAGTGCAAACAAAATTGTTATAGTATTGATAATAATTTTTTCAGTAATTGCGGCAGGTCTTTTCGTTTGGCTTGTCAAAACTCTCAAGAACAACCGAATCATCGTCTATCTCGCCGGGCTGGTTACAGTCTTTACTCTGACTGCGCTTTTCATAGCAGGCCCGAACACTTCATGGATTGTTTATTCCCTTCTTTTCAATTCATTGCTTGTAATTTTTTCTTCGATATACATGTACTACAGTTCCGTCATTCAGTCAAAGGCTCTTCTCAATATAATGGTTTCCGCTTTCGTGCTTCACATAATAACGCGCTATTTTGATCTGTTCTGGGACATGCTTTCCGGATCGATATTTTTTATCTGCACAGGACTAATCGGCATTACAGCCGGAATCATTCTTGAAAACAGACGGCGTTCGATTTCCCGAAAAATTAAATCAGCCGGAATGAACAAAGGTGAAATGATATGACAAAATATAAAAAAATATTATTCTTCATCATTGTAGCGGCACAACTAACAGTACTGGGCTCAATGATTTTCAAGCAGGAAAAACTTCTCTCCGGAGGCACAAAGATAATACTCAAGTGCGTACCCGTAGATCCTAGAAGTCTTTTCAGCGGCGACTATGTAATTCTCAGATACGAAATCACAAACATAGATACTGAAAAGCTGAAGGTAAAGACCGGTATATCTTTCAGCATGGATCAGACTATTTACGTCGCACTTGAAAAAGACGCATCCGATTCGCATTACAACGCGGCTGAAGTCAGCACAGATATCAAATCACTATCCGGCCGATATCCGGCTGTTATCCGCGGTAATGTTGAATACACGTATGACAATTCCATCTATGTACGTTATGGTGTTGAAAATTATTTTGTGCCGCAGAATAAAGGCCATTATATAGAAGCAAATATGGACTCAACAACGGTTGAAGTATCAATTGACGAAAAAGGAAACAGTGCAATCTCGCGGTTGTTTGTTAAGGATAGTGAAGTTGTGTTTTATTGATTGGCAACATGGAATGAAAAAGTTAGAATCATTAACACGCAAACTAAATCTTTTCGCAGAAAAGAACACTGACATTCTTGCAGTTCTTCTTGTAGGTTCTTATGCACGAAATAAACAGCACGAAAAGTCCGATATTGATATAATGATAATCACAACCGATGAGATGAAATATCTTAACGATTACAATTGGATAAATATGATAGCTGAATCATCTGCTGTCGAAAAAGAAAACTGGGGAATGGTCAATACTCTCAGATGCTTTTCGGATCAGACAGAAATCGAGTTTAACATATGTCCGACTGAATGGATCACTCTACCAACAGATCCGGGAACAGAAAGAGTTCTCCGCGACGGCTATAAAATCATTTTTGAGAGAAACAACTCATTACGTGAAATCCAGAGCTTCATCCCAGAAATAAGTTAAATTTATGGCAACTGCAAAAGAAGCTTGACTAATGACCGCCGGTCATTTTAATGCGTCTCATGGCAAGAAACTTTAAAAGAGCCGTCTCCGACGAACAAAAAAATGAAAAAACAGAACTGATTATCTCTGCCGCTGAAAAACTTTTTGAATCCGATAAATTCGAACGTATCACTATAGAAAAAATCGCAAAACAGGCGGGCATAGCAAAAGGAACGGTTTTCATCTATTTCAAAACGAAAGAAGAAATCTTTCTATCAATCGCTGAAAAAGAAACCGCAAACTGGAAAAAACATCTTACGGAAGCAATTACGTCAGCCTGCGTTAAAGATAAAAAAATCACGGTTGAAGTTTTGTGCAATATCCTTATCTCTTCACTCGAGAACAACAACTTCATAAAGCTTATCTCAATTCTCGACGATACTCTCGAACAGAATATTGATTTCAAAAAAGCTCTTCACTTCAAAAAATATGTTAAATCAGAAATGCAAGAAATCTCCGCATTGATTGAAGCCTCTTCCGGCACATTAAAACCGGGGAACGGTATTATAATTATCAACTCTCTTTATACATGCGCAATAGGTGCGTATAAAGTTTCGAATCCGTCGGATACCGTAAAAAAAATCACTAAACGTCCCGGTATGGAGATTTTCGACAGAAACTTTTACGATTTAATGCACCACATCAGCATGTGCTACATAAAAGGTTTTATTGCTTCAGACAGTTAAAAAAATTTGTTTCATTTATGACCATTGGTCATTTAGGAGGAATAATGAAAACAGTGCTTATTACAGGAACTTCAAGCGGAATCGGCAAAGAAACAGCTTTGCTGTTTCAGAAGAAAGGATGGAATGTCGCGGCTGGACTGAGAAATCCCGAAAAAGAAGAAGTTTTAACAAAACTTGCAAATGTCAAATGCTATCATCTCGACGTGAAAGACAAAGCTTCATGCGATAAATTCATTAAAGATGCGCTTAGTGATTTCGGAAGTTTTGACGTTTTAGTCAATAATGCCGGAATATATTTAAACATGCCGTTTGAAATTTCATCCGGGATGGAAGCTGAAGACATAATAAACACAAATCTTTTCGGAACTGCAAATGTCATGAAGGCCGCTCTTACGTTTTTACGCAAAAAAAAGAAAGGCTTAATAATCAATGTTTCATCCGTTGCAGGCAGAACCGCGTTTCCGTATCAGAGTTTTTATCATGCTTCAAAATGGGCTCTTGAAGGAATGAGCGAATGTCTTTTCTACGAATTAAAAAAAACCGGCATTAAGATCAAACTTGTTGAGCCCGGCATGGTCAAAACAAGTCTTTACAGAAACATGAAAAATCCTGACAATATGGATTTACCTGAAGAATACCGCACTTCATTTAAGGCATGGTATAAATTTCTGACCGCGGCATACGAAAAAGGATATCCGCCCGCAAAAGATGCGGAAACTATTTATAGAGCAGCAACCGATAGAAGCAACCGCCTGCGTTATACTACTGATTTCACTTCCCGGTATACACTCTTTTTGAGGAATATTCTTCATGAAAGAATATTCATGAAACTCATCTCAAAAGTCTGCGGAATCTAAAATTCATAACCGGTCAAATTTTAGTTGTAATTTATTGGATTTAACTACTAAATGCTGCAATATTCTAAATTCTGGTTATTATCGCGAGGCCGGATGAGAAACTTAATTCTTTTTTCTTTTTTTATTATTTTATCATGCGGAGGCGGCAGCGGAAGTTTTGACGCATCAGAGCGTTTTTTCTATGTGGATTCCGCTTCAGGAAATGATACAAACAACGGAGATTCCGAATCAACTGCATGGAAAAGCCTTGCAAAAGTTAATTCGCAAATTCTTCAACCAGGTGACAATGTATTATTCAAAAGCGGTTTAATTTACGAAGGCGCTCTTGAACTTACCGCATCCGGGACAGAATCAAATCCGATAATTTTCGGCACATACGGTTCAGGTTCGCTTCCGGTATTCACAGGATCAAAAACTGAAACCAGCTGGACTCTTCACAGCGGGAGTATCTATAAAAAAACAATGACTTATACTCCGGGAAAAACAGGATCAGGTATTGTTCTTGAAGACGGCACCCCTTTAGAATTCAGAAACTGGAACACAAATGCGGAAACATCACTTGGCTCAGAAAGCGGTGTATTCACTTATGATCCGGGAGATCTTTTCTCAGGAACAATTTACATTGCCTGTTCGGATTCAGCTAATCCTTCAACTCACTCCATCGAAGCAGGATTTCATCTTATCGGAGTTCATGGAGAAAATATATCAAACATCAACATTAATAATATTCATTTCAAGAATTACAGCTGTCACGGAATTTCACTGCGAAGCTGCAGCAATATAAATGTCAGCGGATGCAAAGCTGAAAATATCGGAAGTGCAGTACTGTCCCTCTCGCCTCTACTTTACGGCGGCAACGGCTTCGAATTCACCCTTAACAGCTCGAATTGTTCTGTTTCCGATTCGTCAGCCGTCAATATATTCGATTCGGGATTTTCTCCGCAGGTTTTTGAAAGCAATACATTAACTCGCGATATAACCTTCAGCAATTGCATTGCCGATAAATGCGGCTTTGCCGGAATTGAAATTTCAGTGCTCAAATACGGAACATCTTCAAACGAAAAACTCCAGAACATCAGGGTTGATTCATGCACGGTAAGTAATTCAGGCAAGGGATGGAGCGGAATCCGCTATGGAAACGAAGGCCATGGAATCAGAATCAAGGCTGATACCGGAACGGGAAGCATCACGGGTGTTTCAATCACACAGTCAACCGTACAAAACTCCGCTTCAGCAGGAATTTATATCGGAGGCGAGACCGGAACGGTTAACATATCCCGCTGCAAGATCAGCGGAAATAAATACGGAATACAGTGCGCGGGAATTTCCGGCGTGGCATCGCTGAAACTGAAATTAAGTTCTTCTTTGATTATAAACCACAGCGCTTCGGGATCTCAGGGAATAGCATACAATGTTGCAACCGGAAGCAATTTTGAAATAGTCAACAACACATTCTGCAATAATGCTCTTTCATTTTATATCGGCACATGCGGAACAGGAACAAGAATTCTAAAAAACAATGTTTTCTATTCAACAAACACTGCACATACTTATCTTTATTGCGGCAGCACACCGCCGATGCAATCCGATTACAATTGTTTCTATGAGAAGGGCGGAAATATTATCGGCTGGAACGATATACCCTACAGTATTGTCTCAGATTTCAGTTCGGCATCATCAACTGACACGAATTCAATCGGAAACAATCCCCAATTCGTAAATTCTTCGTCAGACTGGCATCTTCAGAGCGGTTCATCATGCAAAAACAGCGGAATTTCAGCCGGAATTCTTACCGATTTCAACGGAAATTCCTATGGAAATCCGCCTTCACGCGGAGCCTTTCGGTAAAATAAACCATTAAAAATATTCTTTACGGATAACAATGGTTAAAAAATACTGCCCGCACAGGTGGTATCTTTTAATGAAACAAATCAAAAATATAGCAATAGTTGCCCACGTTGACCATGGGAAAACAACCCTCGTCGACGCGCTTTTGAAGCAGTCCGGCGTTTTCCGTTCGAATGAAAAAGTCGACGAAAGAGTAATGGACTCCAATGATCTTGAAAAAGAACGCGGAATTACGATATTCTCTAAAAACGCATCAATACACTACAAGGATTTCAAAATCAACCTTGTAGATACACCGGGACACGCCGACTTCGGGGGAGAAGTTCAGCGAATTCTAAAAATGGTTAACTCAGTACTTCTCGTTGTAGATGCGTTCGAAGGTCCGATGCCTCAGACCAAATACGTTCTCAAAAAATCGCTTGAAGCAGGACACAAACCGATAGTTATCGTCAATAAAATTGACCGTCCGAACAGCCGCCCCGAAGAAGTAATCGACATGATTTTCGACCTTTTCGTAGAACTTAACGCGACAAACGAACAGCTCGATTTCCCTTATGTTTTCGCTTCCGCAAAAAACGGAATAGCCCACACTACCCTTTATGATGATTCAACCGACATGACTCCGATTTACGAAGCCATAATCAAACATGTTCCTGAGCCGAGCGGATCGGATTCAGAAGAATTTCAGTTTCTCGTGTCTGCACTCGAATACGATAACTATATCGGAAAAATCGCAACAGGAAGAATAGCTGACGGTGTTGTAAAAGCCGGAGATACCCTTGCCATGATTAAACGTAAAGGCGGAATCTCCAATTTCAAAGTAACTAAAATCTTCGAATACAGCGGAATGAAAAGAAGCGAAATCGAAGAAGCGCATGCAGGAGATATTATTTCAATAGCAGGTGCTGAAAATGTAGATCTCGGCGATTCATTCTCAAATCCTGACAATCCGGTAGCAAAAGACGGAATCGAAATAGATGAACCGACAATTGCGGTTAACTTCATTGTAAACGATTCGCCTTTCTTCGGAAAAGAAGGAAAATACGTAACAAGCCGTCACATCTGGGAACGTCTCGAACGCGAGATAGAAAAAAACCCTTCACTTGTAATAGAAAAAGCCGAATCAAAAGATTCCTTTACAGTAAAAGGACGCGGCGAACTTCAGTTCTCTATTCTTGTCGAAAATATGCGCCGCGAGGGCTATGAGTTTCAGGTATCGAAACCGGCAGTTCTCTACAAGGAAATTGACGGAGTTAGAAATGAACCTATTGAACACGCAGTCATCGACGTTGCCGATGAGTTTTCAGGTGTAGTTATAGAAAAAATGGGAATCCGTAAAGGTGAACTCGTCAACATGGTACAGGGAACTGACGGATACACTCGCCTCGAATTCAACATACCTTCACGCGGACTAATCGGATTCAGAAATGAATTTATGACAGAAACACGCGGAACAGGAATACTCAATCACCTTTTTCACGGATACGAACCGCACAAAGGCCCAATACCTTCAAGAACCAGAGGCGTGCTTGTAGCAATGGAACCCGGAGTAACAGTTGCATACGCTCTCGACAATCTTCAGGATAGAGGAACAATGTTCGTCAATCCGGGAGTTTCAGTTTACGAGGGAATGATTATCGGAGAACACTCACGCGAAAATGACCTCGATGTTAATCCGAGCAAAACAAAAAAGCTTACCAACATGCGTGCTGCAGGTTCGGACGATGCTGTTAAACTTATTCCGCCTCGTCAGTTCAACTTCGAGCAGGCTCTCGAATATATTCAGGATGATGAACTTCTTGAAATTACGCCGACAAGCATAAGAATGAGAAAGAAAGTTCTGAAAATTCACGAAAGAAAAAAATCTAAGGCCGAGTAGAAGCATATTTCAGGTTATGCCTGAAAACGCTTTTGCCGTTTATACGGCAGGCAGTCATATAACAGGAAAGCGCGGAGGAAACATCTCCGCGCGATTCATATACCACGCCGAGATTATTATAGAGTTCTTCATCATCAGGAAAAAAATAAATCAGCTCCTGAAGAATCCGTTCTGCTTCAACAAAATTTCCTTTCTCTAATTCTTTCATTGATTCAACAATAATTGTATCCTTATCCGACGAAGACGAAGGAACATAAATAAAACGCTCTGTCGTCATTTTAATCTGAGTCTTACCTTCTGAATGGATAAAATCAAAGCGTGCCGGAAATGACACGCTTTGATATGACGAACAGGATAATAAAATTGCCGCAGTTATTGCAGCAAGGCACGCTTTATATCTGCGGCTCATATTTTCCGAATACACCTTCAACCGCTTTTGCGGCATTGAGGATGTCTCTTTCTTTAAAGTAGTTGCCCATAATCTGAAGACCAATAGGCATCCTCTGAGAGTCGAGTCCTACAGGAACGGAAATGCCCGGTACGCCTGCAAGATTTGCTGAAATTGTCAGAATATCCGAAAGATACATGGCAAGCGGATCATTCATTTTTTCACCGATTCCGAAAGCTGTTGTTGCGGCAACAGGCGACATTATTACATCGCATTTCTTATATGCTTCTTTGAAGTCATTTATAATCAAAGTTCTTCCTTTAAGAGCCTTGAGATAATATGCATCATAATATCCGCTTGAAAGCGAATATGTTCCGAGTACTATTCTGCGTTTAACTTCACCGCCGAAACCTTCACTGCGCGCCTTTTCATAAAGATCGCCAAGCGATTCAACACCTTCCGGTCTTCTGCCGTAGCGTATTCCGTCAAATCTTGAAAGATTCGAGGAAGCTTCCGACGTAGCTATCAAATAATAAACCGGAACAGCGTATTCAGTCATCTTCAGAGAAATCTTTTCGACAACCGCACCCTTCTTTTCAAGTTCCTTAACGGCATTCATAACCGCATCGGAAATTTCAGCGCTCACACCGTTAAAATATTCATCAGGCAGTCCGATGCGAAGACCTTTCACGTCGCCTGAAAGTTTATCAGACGAAAAATCAATTGTTCCTTCAGCGGATGTTGAATCTTTTTTATCATAACCTGAAATAACCGAAAGAAGATCAGCCGCATCATCAACAGAGCGCGCGAATGTTCCGATCTGGTCAAGCGATGATGCGTAAGCAACAAGACCGAAACGCGAAACTCTTCCGTATGTAGGTTTTATTCCGACAACACCGCAGAACGACGCAGGAAGTCTGATAGATCCCCCCGTGTCTGATCCGAGCGACGCCGGAACTAAAGACGCGCTGACTGCAGCTGCTGAACCGCCCGAACTTCCGCCCGGAACCTTCTCTGTATTATGAGGATTTTTAGTTACACCGTAAAACGAGGATTCGGTAGTTGAACCCATCGCAAATTCATCAAGATTTGTTTTTCCGCTTATTAAAAAACCGCTTTCAGCAAGCTTTTCTGTTACAGTTGCATTATACGGCGACTTAAAATCACCAAGAATTTTTGATCCGCATGAAAGCTTGACATCTTTTACGGCGATATTGTCTTTCAATGCAACAGGAATTCCGTCAAATTTTGAAAGAGATTTTCCGGAAGCTCTGCGCTCGTCGGATTTTTTAGACTGCTCTAAAAAATTCTCCCGATCGAATGTTATATATGAATGAATTTCCGGTTCGATTTTTTCAGTCCGGCTGATGAGCTCTTGTGCTATATCAAGCGATTTTATCTCTTTTTTATCAAGAAGCTCCGAAAGCTCCTTCATGGATTTGTTATAAAGCATAATTCCTCCGCAGAAAAGATTCTTCTTTTGGCTCTTAATCGGTCAATGATTTTTTAGAAAGCCGGAGACAATGAACCTCCGGCATGCAACTATTTCTTTTTCACTTCGATCTCGGCAGGAGAACTCCATCCCTGAACAGAAGGTTCATACATGCACCCGGCAATGGACGGTCTGACCATAAATTTTCCCGAAAGCTCGGCACGTACGGTATAGGCAAGTTCATAAACCTGTTTTGCCTTAAGTTCCGAAAAGAAAAATACCATACGGTTATCCCATCTTTCTGCTCTGCTGTACTGGTTTATTCCGCCGTAAGCATCAACTCTGCTCACTTCAAAACCGCTCGGAAGAAAATCTTCGAGAGCTACATAATCAAGGTTTTCCTTTGAAGAAAAACGCACCTTGACCATAATTTCATCTCCGCTCTTAATTCCGTTTTCAGGTTTTATCATTTCAGGGATGAGATATTCTGCACCGTTTAAATCAAATATACGTTTAAGCTTGTAGAAGGTTCTGCTGATATCTATTCCGTTATTCAGCGCAGAAAGTGAACGTTCGTTTGACTTAAATATGGAAGTAAAACCTTTAGGATTGAATTTCAATGTTCCTTCCACAGTCACACTGACAGTTGAGCCCTTTCCACCGGCCGACGAACTTTCAAATGAAACAGGTCCTTTTTCTCCAGAAAGTTTCACATACCTCGTAAGCTTATCAGAAACAGCGCTCTTATCCGCCGGATCGTATTTAATGTTTACCTGATTCTTGCCGTTAATTAAAACTTTGATTTCCGATGCTTCCGCACCTATATCTTTCACGCCGTCAAAATAATCACAAAGTGAAAGAATAACATTTCCCGTTCCTTTTGTGCTTACCCATATTCCGCCGTTCGCTCTTTTGGAAAGAGAAAGCACGATTTGAGCTTTCAGATCATCATTTCCTTTAAGCCGGCACAGAGCGGAAAGCGCGTGCGCAGTCATCTCGGAATCATTGCCCTGCCATGACCACGGATTATAACTGCTCTTCCACACTATACCGTATTCGTCTTTGCCAGCCGAATCAAGAAGCGCCTTCTTAGCTTTGTCGACTTCAACATTAATATTAATGATATCACTAAACACTTTATCGCGTTCGATATTTTTCACTGTCAGAGCATTTATTACAAAAGCTGATTCGTATGAAACCGGTTTACGTTTCGACAATTCCGCATACAGCTCATGATTCCATTTGCCGTACAAAGAATAAACATAAAGCAGATTCGCGAGTTCAGCATAACCGCTGACGTATCCTTTATTATTTTTAGCGTTCATCATTCTATATACTGCCGCAAGACCGCTGTCTAAAGTCTGCTTCGATATTTTAAAACCCATTTGCTCGGCTCTCTTCAATGATGAAAGCGCGTAACATGTCAGAAACTCGTTTCCTCTGTCGCCGGCAAACCATCCCCAGCTTCCGTCATCATTCTGCATCGACTGAACACGCGAAATTCCTTCAAGAACAAAGGCATTAAGATTTTTTTTGTATTTATCTTCAATCAGATGCCCGGCACCTTTTTCATTTATCAAAGTATGCACAGCAAGAAGCGGAATGAATCTGTTGATCGTCTGTTCGATACAGCCGTAAGGATATTCAACAAGATAATTGCACGCATTAAGCATCTGAAATACCGGACTCGGATTAAAAGTAACAACGGCGCGTTCCGGCACAAACTCAAAGTCAGACGAATCTTTTAGAAATTTAAGTTCGGTTTTTTTGCCTGTTTCAGCAATTCCGAAGAGACGGTAACGGTTTCCGCGTTTTTCAACCGGAAGAGAATACTTAACCGCATCCGAAGCTTCCTTGTCTGCATAAGATTCAAACTGCAAATCTACTGCTTCTTTCTCCGGCACATTATACTTGTAAGAAACCGAATGCGTTCCGAATCCAGGCAGAGAAACCTTTGACAAATTATCAGTTTTAAGTTCACTTCCGTCAGCTGAAAATTTCAAACCGACACTTGAAAGACCGCGCGGAGTATTACTTGTAACAATTCCGAGAAGATCAATCACATCGCCTTCAATTAGAAAACGCGGCTTTCCGATTCTCGAAACCAGATCCTGCGACACTAGAAATTTCTGTCTACTTTCTCCGGCCATTCCGCTCTTATCATGACCGCGCGCAGTAAGGCGCCACGTGGTCAGATTATCCGGAAGATCGATTACAATTGAAGCCTCGCCTGAAGCGTCAGTCTTGATGTCAGCTTTCCAGAAAGCAGTATCCTCAAAACGGCTTCTGACTTTTGTCTTTCCGTCCTTGCCTGCGCCGGCATAAAGATTGATCGGATACGAATAAGTCGTCGAAACCCAGTTTGAAATCTTCGAATAAAAAAATCCGTTTATCTCAGGGGTATGATCATAACGGATAGAGAAAATCGATTCATCTACCGCAGCAAGTGAAAGATCTGCCTTAACTGGTTTTCCGTTTACATCGACTGCCTTGATTTTTATTTTCGCTTTTTCACCGGGTGAATATTTTTCCTTATCGCTTGTAAGAACTATTTTCATCGATGTGTCTTTTTCCGGAAGCGTAACCTGCTCACGGGCTGTATAAAGAGCACGCCCTCTCTGCATGGTTGCAGTTACAAAAAAATTCGGAGCATAATTATCTTTTACAGGAAGTTTTACAGCAATTACATTTGAATTCATTTTCACAATACGCGAAGCATATACATCGCGTCCTTCAACAGTCAGACACACATTGGCATCCGTAAAACGGCTTTTCAGAAGAATGGTTATCTCTTCAGGCTTATCCAGTTTTTTCTTGTCTACTTCAAGTTCAAGATTTCCGAATTTTGATTTGGTATCTGACGAAGCGGAATATATGAGGATTACCTTTGATGCTTTTATTTCATTTCCGAACCGGTCTTTGGCAATACCCATGATATCAAATTCGCCCGAAGAATCCTTCGCAGCAGGTATAATAAGCTCAGCTTTTCCTTTTGAATCAGTTGAAATCTTTTTCGTAAAGAAAGCCTTACCTTCATGCACATAGACGCGGTGATAAGGCTTCCATATATATCGGAAAAGATTAATTTCGACATCAGCACTGACGGGTTTTCCGGACTGAGAAAAAGTCTCAATCAAAATCTTTTTATTTTCAGATGAATTATAAAAAGATTTTTCAGGACTGATTTTGATATAAAATTCACCCCTGCCGATGCGGACATTGCCGGAAGATGTAATGCTAATATTCGAAGCATCCGTAACCGTTGCTTCGAGTGTTATTTTCCTATCGAAAGGAAGTTTTCCGGTGTCAATGCGCAATACAGCAATTCCGTTATCATCAAGATTCTTTTCGCCTTCAAGTCTGAGCTTGTCATAAACCGTGCTCTGAGTATATCTGTCGTCAGCTGCCGAAAAATCATCGCGTGTTTCATAGAATCTGTATCTTACAACGGCGTTTTTGAGAGGCGCGCCGAAAAAGTATTTTGCGTCGACTTTAAATTCCGCGCTTTCGCCGTTTAGAAAAAACTCTTTTGAAGGAAGAACTTCAACCTTGTATTCAGGCTTTCGGTACTGTTCGACGTAAAAGAATCCGCGTGCAAAAAGATTATCAAGCGAGTCTCCTACGCGCAATTCAAATCTTCCCAAACCTGCCGATTCCGGAATTTTAATTTTCGAATTAAATGTTCCCCACTCATCAAGAGAAATAGTTCCTTCTTCGATAATCTTATTGTTGTTTGTGTTGATAATTCTATACGCAAACTGCTTTCCGGCAATCGGAGTCATAACTTCAGAGCGTTTCTTGGCTATGATCTTATAAAATACGGTATCATCAGCACGGTAAACCGGCCTGTCTGTATAAATATAGAATTTATTCATTTCGCTCTGCGACTGCGATGCAGAACTACTTTCACAAAAAGCGAAACTTCTGTCAG
Source organism: Spirochaetota bacterium (assembly GCA_022704645.1). GTDB lineage: Bacteria > Spirochaetota > UBA4802 > UBA4802 > JAFGJZ01 > JAKJGA01. The sequence continues at coordinate 1,641 of JAKJGA010000017.1, read as the reverse complement.
GAGCAACAGCCAGAATAATCATGCTTTCATTTGACTGCATCTTTATCTGACAGATTCCCTTTTCGTCGGTAACAGCTTTTGTGACAAAATCAGCAGGAAGCTTTTCTATACGGTTGATATCGTAATAATTTTCATCCGTCTTTTTGCGTTTATAGACATAAACCTCCGTTCCCTTGACCGGAGAATTTGAGACAAGACTGCTTGCATAAACAAAAAGCGATGAAGGAGAACGCTTGGCGACAACACCGACCGATGTAACAGTAAAAAATTTACGCGACATTACACCGTTTTCGCCTTTGACTTCGATGCAGTATCCGCCTGTCGGAAGCGGCTTGGTAATTTCAAGTGTCTGATATCTCCATTCAAATGGTGAAAATTCTCTTATCGATTCCTTCCATGATGAATGAATCTCGAAACCGTTTGCCTTAACGTCAATCGATTGAGGATCATGAATGCCCTTTGTAAAAAAACTGACCGGAACCTTGTATATGGAAACACTAGCTGTTTCAATTCGAAAAGTGCGCATCTCAAAAGCAACCGTCGTTCCGGGCGAAAAAACATAACGGTATGAAGAAATATCAACCTCGGCTTTTTTAGGAACTACTGTAAAATCAATATTCTTGATTTCTTCGCCTTCTTTCAAATTCAGCTTATCAATTTTCTTTTCAAAAAAACCTGAATGATTTGTCCTGACGGAATAAACACCCGGCTTCATGTCCGAAAGAAGATATGTCCCGTCATCAAAGGTAACTGCCGAATGAACAGCTTTCCCCTCTGCGTATATTTCAACATTAACGGCAGGAACATTGAGCTCGGAAATATTTATCTTTCCGGTAATTGTTGAGGGACGGAACAAAACCATGTTAAGATCAAAATATTCACCATGTTTGACGTTTCTCACCTGAACGGTTTCTGAAATATATCCGGCTTTTGAAAAAGTCACATTATACGAGCCGGCTGGAAGCTTGACGAAAGAATAAGCTCCAGAATTTGTTGTTTCAACCGGTTTGGTTCTTGTTCCGGAAGAAGAAACACTGTAGTCATCATATTCATCCGCTTCACCATATCCGTACGAAGAAGCGATTCTTACATCAACGCCTTCTATTTTTTTTCCGGCCGAATCGCTCACACTGCCCGAGATGCGGCATTCCGGAGCCAGAAATATTTTCATTTTATCGGAATCCATAGAAGCGGTTGATGAAAAGTTAACATATCCGTCCGCGCTCACTGCCACGCGGTAAATTATATTTTTTATATAGCCTTTGATTTCAAATTTTCCGGAAGAATCGGTCTCGGCAGTATAATAGCCGACTCCGAGATTTATATTTTTAAATTCAATTTTTGCTTTTTTTACCGGCTTCTTCGTGACGGAGTCAAAAACTTCGCCTTTGAAAACATCAGAAGAAGATATATTTTCGGAATCTCCGAAAACACTCATTCCCTCATCATTTACGGCGGAAAGAAAACCGCACGCAAATAATGAGAATATACCCGAAATGACCATTGACTTTAATTTCATATTTCCTCCGGAATCTGACACAAACGCAGTTATACATGGTTATCATTTTGCAGATTAAAAATCCATCAATTTTTAGTGCATCTATATTTTGAAACTATTACAGATTAAAGTTTCATAAAAAG
>JAKJGA010000163.1 GCA_022704645.1 Spirochaetota bacterium | reverse complement strand
CCGATGACAAAGGGTTTCGAATTTATTTTTTCCAGAATTCGAACAACAATTTCAAAAGATCTGGTTTCATCGGTTCTGGGCACAATAAGCAGAAATTCTTCACCGCCCCATCTCACAGGAACATCTTCTTCTCTGATTGCGGATTTCAGCCTTTCACCAAAATGTTTCAGAACAAGGTCTCCGAACAAATGACCCTCAGTATCATTAATCAATTTAAAAAAATCAATATCAATCATAAAGAATCCTAGTTTTACTCCGCCCGAAAGCACTGAATCATTTACAGAATCGATATAATCATTAATACGAATCTGAAAATAATGTCTGTTGTATAATCCTGTCAGATTATCGAGCAAAGACAATTCGTGCAGTCTTTTATTCCTCTCATTGAGAGCAGCATTAGCCCGGAAATAAAAAACAAAACGGTAGGTCAGGAATAATATTATAATGACAAAAGCGAGTGAACCGGTGATTATGATTTTATTATGCGTCGTACGGACTTTTTCCCTCATTGATGTAAGGTAAACAGTTTTATAGGCATTTCGTTCGGCTGCCATTTTAACAAGATTATCAATATGATTTCGATGGTCGGCGTAATAAGGCTGAAGCTTTTGCGTCATTATTCTGTTTGCTTTATTCAAATCGCGCAGTTTGACAGCAGGGATATATTCTTCATTAAGTGCCTTGTAAAATTTTTCAGCAGAAACGAGACTTTTATCCAGAAGTTCAGTTTTCATCAATTCGTCGGATTCGATATAAATCGTATTTTTTTTCCAGTAATCATAACTGTTAAGATAATCTCTCATAAGCCTGTCGCGAATGTACTGTGCGATTTGATCACTCTTGACCGGATTATTAATATTTTCACGCAACTCATAGGCAGCCAGATAACTTTCAATAATATATGCCGGAGGCGGAAGAATATCAGCGATGAGATCCTTTCCATGAACTATTTCTGTATAAAGAGAATATACCTGTTTTCGATAAAGATTACTTTCAACGGCATACTTAACAAAAAGAAACGCCGAAATAATAAAAATCAAAACAACCGCAAATTTAAATATTTTTCCGTCATTATTATTCAAAACCATACAAATTCCTTTTCAAACAACTGCAGGGCAGAGTTTTCCGCCAGTAATACTCACAACAGGAATTAACCAATAAATTCACCTCAGAACATCAAAGCATTATAATAAAATACAAACATGGCGTCAAACCAGAAAGTAAAAAAACACGGTCAAATTGTTCTTTCCGCCTTACCTATCAGCCATCCCTGAACATAGTCTATTCCTATACGCTTCATTTCGTCTTCAAGTTCAACCGAATCAATGAATTCCGCTACTGTCTGAATTCCGGAATTTTTAGCGAATAAAACTATCGATTTCAAAAGTTCTTTCGCGCGTTCATCCGTCATGACGCGCTGTATTATAGTCTGATCAATTTTCACATATGCCGGATTGATTTTGATGAGATAATCAAAATTCGAATATCCCGAACCGAAATCATCGACGGCAATTCTTATTCCTTCAGCTTTAATCTGATTCAGCACCGAAATAACTCTATCCAGGTCCTTCAGTTCTTCTGTTTCAACAATTTCAACAACCATTCTGTTCGCAACGTCTTTAGAGCGGGCTTCATCGAGAAGATACGAAACAGTTTCAGAGTTTAAAATATCTTCAATCGTCATATTGATCGCAAAATCATAACCGGTTTCATGAAAAGCTGAAATTGATTTTTCAATCATCAAAAAAGTCAGTTTTTGATAAAGATTTGTTTTTTTGCTTAATTCCACAAAAGAATCAGGATAAACAATTTTTCCGGATTTATCTTCCATTCGTATCAGACATTCATATTTTTCGATCTGACCGTTTGAAAGATTTTTAATCGGCTGAAAGAAGGAATATATTTTATCGTTTCTTATGGCATAATTGATATCGCTCAATATCGATATATTTTCGAGAACATCCTCAGGAAGCTCTTTTTCTTCAGATGAAAATATATGAATCTGGCGGTTTAACTTTTTTGCGCGTTTGAGTGCGATATCCGCGCAAATAAATGAATCAGAACCGTATGACGCCGCACCGATATGTGTCACCAGAGCAATTTCATTATTCGCGATATCAAATTTTATATCATTGAGGCTTTTTGCCAGAAAGTCAATGCAGACGGAAATTTCACCATGCTTTCTTGAGTCCGAACAAAGAACAGCAAAAGTATCCGCATAAACCCGGTATGACGAAATCTCATGTGCAGTTGAAAAATTAAAAATAGCGGAAGCTGTTTTCTGCAATATCTCATCTCCGATTTTGGGTCCGAAAGTCTGATTAACTAATGAAAAATTTTCGATGTCAATCAGAACGACTGTCGGGAGCTGGGCCCTTTCAAGATCTTTCAGGAGACGTATTCTGTTTCCGAGTCCGGTTAACGGATCAGTATTAAAAAGATTATCAAGATCACGGCGCTTTTCAATAAGCTCTGTAATATCGTGACCTGAAGAAATATATCCGTTTATTTTACCGGATTCATTTTTTAAGGGAACAATTGTAACCTGTTTAAAATAAAAACTGCCGTCAGCTTTTCTATTCTTAATCAATCCCGTCCATTCGTTGCCGGACGAAATTGTATTCCACAAATCACGGAAAACTTCAAGCGGAGTATCAGGATGCCTCTCTATATTGTGATTATTTCCAATAAGTTCATCCCGGGAAAATCCGCTTGTTTCACAAAACTTATCATTAACATATTCAATAACACCGTTAACATCCGTCCGCGAAACCAGAGAACTTTCATCAAGGATCAGTTTATACTGCTCAAATTCTACAATTTGCCTTGCGAGGGTTTTTTCGGTATGTCTAATCCTGAAATAAATAAATATTGAAATCAAAGCAAGAAGAACACCAGCCAGCAAAACAAGGACCAAAATATCATGCCGGATATCGGATAATGTTTTTTTCTTAATAGCAGAGTAATTTTCAAAAGTCCTCTCAAAATCAGAATGATAGAAACCGGAGCAAATTATCCAATCAAGTTCAGGTATTCTTTTAACGAAAGTTGTCTTTTTATGCACACTTCCATTTTTATTATACCAGTAATACTCGATAAATCCGGAATCCGACACAAAAGCTAATTTATCAAAAAGTTTACCGAAATTCTCACCCTTAGGGGTAACAATAAAATCTAGTTTTTTACCTTCGAGCTCTTTCATCAGCGGATGAAATAAAATGGTGTTATTTTTGCTGTCTACAATGAAAAAATAACCGTAACCGTCTGAGCCATAACGGTGATATTGCAGAAAATTGAAAACGATCTTCGACCATTCTGATCTGGAAAACCCCTGGTCAAGAAGTATATTCTTAAAACCAAGCAGTCTTTCTGAAAGACTGTCGATTTCATTTTTGACGATTAATTTCTGTTCTTCGATATAAGAATTCTTTAAAGCAGTATTTTCTTTCTCATGAATATGAGGAATGACGACAAGCATGACTACGGCGACAAAACCTATCATGACACCTACTCCAAGAAAATCCTTGATAATACTCAATTTGGAGGCTCGCATTAAATCTCCTCTAAACAAAACAAAATACCCAGACAGCATAAAGCCGGACAGTATAGATTATAGTACCCAGAAAGGATTAATTCAAATATTTTATACCTTCATAAAATACCGCTTTAAAACGCTTAACTCAACAAATCAAATGATCCTTGACTTATATAATATCTATTTCAGAAATAATATGCTGGGATTGTTTTAAACAATTTTAGAATATTTATTTTACATGCATAAGATACTTATCATTTAATCAAACCTGAGTCATCGGGGAATGGAGAAAAAAATGGCAAAGCAAACTACCGAAGACGACAAAAAAATAATCTACACTATGAATCAAGTTAGTAAACATCATGGAACAAAACAAGTCCTTAAAAACATAAGCCTTTCGTATTATTACGGCGCAAAAATCGGAGTACTCGGACTAAATGGATCCGGCAAATCAAGCCTTCTGAAAATACTTGCTGGCATCGATTCTGATTTCTCGGGAGAGACTTCCGTTTCGCCGGGTTTTACAATCGGTTATCTCGAGCAGGAACCGGTACTCACTTCCGGGAAAACGGTTCGCGAAATAGTTCAGGAAGGCATTCAGGAATCAGTTGACCTTGTTAATGAATATAACGCGATCGGCGAAATGTTTGCCGAACCTATG
>JAKJGA010000162.1 GCA_022704645.1 Spirochaetota bacterium | reverse complement strand
TTAAGATTTCAAACGCAGGACTCAAGCTTATTATTCAGAAATGGGCGCGTGAAGCCGGTGTCAGAAATTTTGAACGGAGAATTGAGACAATCTGCAGAAAAATTGCTTCGATAAAGGCAAAGGGCGGAGAAATAAAAAAGGGAGAACTTTCAGAAGAAGAAATCAGAAAGTATCTCGGACCGGAAATATTTCATGATGACGATACTCTAAAGATTGACAAACCGGGTCTTGTTAACGGGCTTGCATGGACTTCGCTTGGCGGAGCTACGCTAATCATAGAATCCATTCTTGTGCCGGGCGGAAAGGGAAATATTCTCGTGGCTACCGGTCAGATCGGAGAGGTGATGAGCGAGTCATCCAATATCGCTTTCAGTCATGTAAGAAGCCTTCTTTCAAAAGATGAGGAAGCTCTCAAATTACTTGCTCAGAATACCATTCATCTGCATATACCTGCAGGGGCGACTCCGAAGGACGGGCCAAGTGCGGGTATTACAATGGCTACATCTTTTTATTCATTGCTTACATCAAGAAAGGTGAGGGGAGATGTTGCGATGACAGGTGAGCTCACACTGACGGGGAAAGTTTTCCCAATAGGCGGTTTGAAGGAAAAGCTTATAGCGGCTAAACGTGCCGGGATAAAGCATATTATTTTCCCAAAACTGAACGAGCGTGATTTGGAAGAAGTACCTAAGCATATAAAGAAGGGGCTTAACTTTCATCCGGTAAATGAGATCGGTGAGGTTCTGGACATAGCTCTTTATCCTGCGGCAAAAAAAACCGGTTCTGCTAAAAAAGAAAAAACGTTGAAAAAATAATTATTTTATGTTAATCTAATCCGTCCGTTTCGGACGGATTATGAGGTCTCAATGCCGATAAAAAACATCATGGAAGATATCGTTCTTTCGGTTGTCGATAGGGTTATTCGGGAAGAGAATACATTTGCCGATGCAATTGAATTCAAGCAGGACGTAGCGGCTTATGTATTAAACCGTATACCGTCAAAGTATGTTACAAGTGAAAGAGGAGTTCTTCATTCAAAACTAGAGAGTAAGTTTTTTGTTCAGCAGAAGACTGATATACTTCTGCTTGTCCATGAAGCTCTTAGTATTATAACAAAAAGACGAATTGCGTCGTCGATTGATTTTGAAGCTATTAAAAAGAAAAAAAAGATATTTTCTCCTCATCTTATTGGTGAGGTTCTGGAAGAGACAACATTTTCTATTGTTTCTGATATAAATGTTTATCTTCTTCTGAACGGGCATCCCGCTTCGATGATTGATTCTTCATGGGTTAATCCATATTCGACAAGTAAGGCAACTATGGGGTATTATCATTTCTGGCCGGAGGTCGATCTGGCGGAATTGCCGGAAGGTGAAGAAGTGACTTTTGAAATTGTATTTTCACATCCTAAATTTGAAAGCAAATCGGTTATGTTTTCTGTTATGCCGTCAGATAATTTTGATCCGTCTAAATCCAAGGTGATTCCAATCGCGCTTCTGAAACTGAAAGAAGGCGAAAATGCATCTTTTCTTTACGATTGATAATGAAAATATTGCTTATCTCTCCTCCGTTTTCTGATTTCTATTTTACCCGTGCGCGTATTGAGCCGCTGGGATTATTGTATGTTAAAAAATCTCTATCTCTTGCAGGTTACGATTCCATAATATGTGATTTTGCAAATGTAAGGCATGAAAAGAAAATCAAACTGCCGGATGAATTTTCTTATCTCCGTAAATATTATCATAAAGACTTATCTTATTTCTCATTATTTTCTGATTATAAAAGATTAGGATTATCATATGATGAAATGTGTGAAGAAATAAAAGAGCATGCTCCCGATATTGTTTTTATCTCTGCAAATTTTTCGGCTTATGCTGCTGAAGCTCGTGAAGTTATTTCTGCAGTGAGGAATTCATCTGATGCTTTGGTCGTTGCAGGCGGATGGAGTGTAACTGCGGAGAAAGATAAGATATATGAATTTCTCGGTGCAGATTATCTTATTCAGGGTGATTTTCCTTCTGATAGTTCAGAACTTATGAGGTGTATATGCGGCGATGGCGATCCTGCTGAAATACCAGGATTTATATACAGGAAAAATGATTTAATTGTCTCAAACAAACCGGTTGATTATGTAATACCGGATTATTATCCGGAACGAATAGGAGATTATCGTTTTAGAGGAAAGCGTATTGCGAAAATTATTTTGAGCAGGGGATGCCGGAACAGGTGTGCATTTTGTTCTGTTCACAGGAATGGAAATTTTTCTTTTAGAAATATTAAGTCGGTAGATGAAGAGTTAAAGTATCTTTTTGATCTCGGAATTGAAATTGTCGACATCGAAGATGATTCTGTTTTTTTCGATAAGGTATATGCTTCCGAACTTTTAAGTATTATCCGGAAATATGCAGATAAAGGAATGAGATTCGCCGCAATGAACGGAATGAGCGCGAATGATTTGATTCCGTTTGCGGAAAAGTGTATTGAAAGCGGTTTTATCGAATTTAATCTGTCTCTTGTGTCATCAGATAAACAAGCAATTCGAGAATCCAACAGACCTTTCGGGCTTAATTCGATTAAAGAAGTTCTCGGAATTATAAACGGACGTGTAGAAACGATTGTATACCTTATCGCCGGGCTGAAGGGCGGAAGTGCAAAGTCTTTATTCCGGGATATCCGTGAACTTGCAAAACTTCCTGTGACTATAGGAATTTCTCCGCTTTATTCTGTGCCGGGAATAAATTATTTTGATGAAGTTGCGCCGGATGACAGAGAATTTCTGAGGGGAAGCGCGTTGTATAAGTTTTTTAATGATTCGCGAGAAGATGTTGCATCCGCAATGAAATGCGCGAGAATGATAAACAAAATACGGGCAATGGAAAATTCTGATGAAGATTATGATAATATCAATTATTACAGAAAATCTGCAGAAAGAAAAAAGTGGTATCGCAAAACAAAATCCGGCTGGATAGACAGTTTTGAATTTGATGCTGATATAAATAATATTGAAGTTTTGAAAAACGATGGAACTTTTATAAAGTTATAATTACAGAAAATTAGTTAGTTAATTCAGTGTTATATTGAACCGAGAGAGGATTTTTGAATATTGTAGCTAAATACGCCGTTCTTCAGTCTGTATCCATTCTTCCATTTATAGCAGGTTATTATTTCAGATGCCGGATTAAGTCGTACGAGCAATTCAGACGAAAGATTATTCTGTTTAATCTTATATTTCTCGAACCTGTAGTAATTTTTTATTCAATATGGGGAATTGATGTAGATAAAACAGCTCTATGGATTTTTTCAGCGGCTTTTTTTATAGCTCTATGCGGTTATATATTCGGAAAAATATTTGTGAGAATACTCAGACTTAAAGGAGATGATTCTTTTGCGTTTGTACTGACTTCCGTTATGTCTAATACAGGGTTTACGATGGGAGGTTTTGTCTGTTTTTTAACAGCGGGAGAAAAAGCTCTGGCTTATTCTTATTTCTGTTCCCTTGGTTTAGCCTGCCTTATTTATTTTCTTATATTTCCGCTTTGTTATGTCCGTGAGCGCGGTGAAAAACTAAAATTATCTGTATTTTTACGCGGAATATTGAGAATAAACAATTTTCCAATAGTAGGTTTTCTTGCAGGGGTAACAGCCAGGCATTATTTTAACCGTCCGCAAATAAATATTCCTTTGCTTGATATAATGGTTTGTATCCTTGTTGCAGGTTATTTCTATTCTCTCGGAATGGTTTTTGAATTCAAAAGAGGCAGTGCTGAAAAATTTATTCATGCATCGGAATTTATAATAAAATTTATACTTGTTCCTGCTGCAGTAATCTCTGGTATTTTATTTTTGGGAATAGAAGGGTATGCAGGTTATGTTATTATGATTGAATCTTTTATGCCGTGTGCGGTTTTTTCGGTTGTTACCCTTGTTCTATATAATATCAGTCCCGAGTTGTCAGGCCGCATATTTGCTATTAATACAGCCGCTTTTTTTATTTTTATACTTCCGTTAATTTTATTATTTTCAAAAAAAGCGGCATGTCTGTTCGGATTATGACTGAAGGGCTTTTTCCCTGATTAGTTTTCCTTTTGTATGAAGTGTTTCGATGCGGTTCATGATTTCATCAACCTGATGCTGGCGCATTTCATCTTTGTCTTTTGCATCAGGATGTTTTTCTGAGATTTCCTTAACAAAATCGGATGTCTTGGTTACTTCTCCGATACTGA
>JAKJGA010000161.1 GCA_022704645.1 Spirochaetota bacterium | reverse complement strand
TTCTGGCGCCCCGTGAGCTGTGATTTCTTTGACTGAAGCATTTAAAAAACGATTCCTCCGGATTAATAAACCGATAACACCCTATGGGCATTATCGGCAGAAAAAAACAAAACTATAATTATTCTTCAGCAAGCCATGTGCGAAGAAGCTGAGCGACATCGTTCGGCCGTTCCTTCGCAAGACGGATTGCGTTTTCCTGAAGTTCAAGACGGGCTTTTTCTTCAAGTGAAAGTTCAACATCAACGCCGTCCTCTTCTGCTGCACGAAGCGCCGCTTCACGCATTCTCTGCTGTTCAAGAGCAAGCTGTTCCTCACGGATTCTTCTTCTGCGGGCCATTTCTTTTTTGATCGCTGTGAAAAGAATGAAACCGAGAAACAGAGCAAATATTCCGATCAGAACCGCGAGAAGAAGGCGTTTAAACTGTTCTTTTCTTTCATATTCATCCCTGAGAGCTTCCCATTGCTTTGACCGGTCAAACATGATATTCTTTACCGATACCATGTCACCGCGCGCTCTGTTGAAACCAACTGCGCTTTTTATCAGGTCTTCCGCCTGTTTAAGTTCTTCCGGTGTTAACGGAGTCTGAACAGGTTTCTTTGCCGGATCAAGATCATATGTTCCGTCAGGATTTTTAGGGAGATCCTGAACACCGTCAATGGCGATTGAAACTGAAACCTTCGCAACCTCATAGGGCTGGCGCTGAATAGTTTTATCAGACTGCCCTACGGCAAGGTTTTCAATATTTTCCTGCTTATCATATTTTGCAAACTGGTCATCAGCAGCTTTATATCCCGGAGGACGGTTGCTATCGGTACCGGCAGGTCCCTGCGGATTCCAGCCGTGACCCTGAAAATTCTCAGTGGTATTTTTTCTTGAAATCGGAGTCGACTCTTTTACTTCAAGTTCCGAATAAGGCGTATCAGGATTATCCTGACGGAGAACGAACGGAAGATATTCCTTTCTCTGTTCGTTAACCTTGTCCCAGTTATATTCAAGATTAAGTCTTACAACCTGAATTCTATCTTCAGAAAAAATTCTTTTCAGACCTTCCTGAATGTCACGAAGCATTTTGACGCGCTCTTTTTCTTCAAGCTTCTTTCTCTGTTCAAGAAGTGATATTTCCAGCTTTGCAGCATCACCGTCATCATCAAAATCAGAAATAATGCTTCCGTTTTCATCTGTTACAACTACATCTTCCGGCTTAAGCTTAGGACCTACTCCTCTTGATACGAGTGTGACGATACCTTTAACTTCTTTTCTGGTCAGCTTCTCGTAACCGGCCGAAAGATAGACTGTAACAGCTGCTGTATATTTTGCCGTCTCATTTGAATAAAGCGATTCATCGCTCATAGCAACCTGAACATCGGCTTTTTCAATATTCTTCAACGACTCAAGGTGACGCTTAAGCTCACCTGTAAGTGCGCGCATATACTTTACGTCAATTTCACGGTCAGTCTCTGTCCATTTGCTCATATCAAAGAGCTGCCATCCCGGAACGCCTTTCGGAATCAGATCTTCCTGAGCAAGGCGAGTCAGGATAATATCACGCTCCTGAGGACTGACTAAAATTCCGGTTGTCCCGGTTGTGCTGTATTTATAACCCATCTCTTCAAGCTTTTTGCTGACTTCACCGAATTCCTTCGATTCAAGCTGTGCAAAAAGAACAACTTTCTGTTCGGATCCCGAAACAGAAATCATTATTCCGAAAGCGACAAACAAAGCCAGAACAACTCCGGCAACAATCGCCTTCTTGGCTGTAGAAAGCTTTAAAAAGGCTTCCTTCGCCTGAAGAGCAAGCTTTTTCAGTAATTCCATATTCCCTCCGGGAAGAGAAAGTATTATGTCTCATTAATTTTAAGCAGAATAAAGTCAAATTTCAATTATCGGCAAAGAGACATAATACATTATAAAAATTAATTAATATTTTTGCAAGTACAATTCAGCAATAAGAAAAGAAATGTTACTCTGCGACTATTCCGTACTTTTTAATCTTGGAAAGAAATGAATTTTTAGGAACTTTAAGCTTTTTGGCGGCCGCGTCAGTGTCTTTCGAACACTCATCGAGCGTTTTGACTATAACCGACCTTTCAACATTCTCAAGAATTGAAACAAGAGAATCGCCGTTCATTGAAAAAGCCGATTCCTTAACCGACTCATTAATATCCCGGCCGAAATAATAAAGGTATCCGTTGACATTATCGCGCGAATCTTTCATCGGTATTTTCTCATAATACCAGCCCACATCTTTCGAATGGAAATAAATCTCACCGCTGCCTTCTCTGTGTAGAAAATCATTACGTGATTTGTCAGACAAAACCGTTTCAACATGCTTAGCATCTACCTCAGCTTTTCCGGTTTTCGAAAGATACATGTCTTCAAAATGAAGATTATAAAATACAGTTTTTCCTTTTTCATTCACAGCGTAAAGCGGACGCGGAATATGCTCCAGAACATGATATACCATCCACTGGATTTTCTGTTCTTCAACTTGAGAATCCGCTTCAGACTCAATATTTTCAGCAGTTAGACTTTCGTTTTCGCAGGCAGACAAGAGCTGAAGCCTTGACCATGAACCCTGAATTTCACCGAAAAGATTTATTACAGTAAATTCGCGGTTTTCAGTGACTAACGGAATCAGTTCATCAAATGAAAACTTACGGGCGATTTTTGAAATAAATTTATCTATGCTTACAGAAGAAAAACGGGCAATGTCGCTCATCTCCGCAGTAATTGCTTCTTTAGTAATTATTCCAAGAAGTATATTTCTCCGGGAAATAACAGGTATAATAGAAGTATTGAACTGAAAGAAAATCCGCATAACGTCAGCAGGATTTTTTCTATTCGGATCAAAAGGATTCTCTTCGTACTCCTTAAGAAGCTCTTTCATTTCGTTCTGATCAATACCCTTCTGAGTCATTTATTTCAGACCAACCACATCTTCTATAGAATATAATCCGGCATTTTTTCCTGCAATATATTCAGCCGCTCTTACCGCTCCCATAGCAAAATTATCACGGCTCGTAGCCCTGTGAGAAAGTTCGATACGCTCGCCCATTCCCACGAAATAAACTGTATGCTCTCCGACAATATCTCCGCCGCGCAGAACCTGCATCCCTATTTCATCAGGATTCCTTTCACCGATTATGCCTTCTCTCGAACAAGCCTGTTTAGCATTCGCATGATGAGGTGAATTTTTTTTCACGATATCCAACAGATGAAGAGCTGTTCCTGACGGAGCGTCCTTTTTAAACTTGTGGTGAGATTCCGAAATTTCAACATCATAACCGTCCGGTAAAATCTGAGCCGCCTTTTCAAGAATTTTAAAAAGAAGATTTACTCCGACGCTCATATTAGGCGTAAATAGAACAGGAATCCGTTTTGCGCTTTCAAATATCAGTTTCTTCTCCGCGTCATCAAATCCGGTTGAGCCGATTACAATCGGAGTCAAAGTCGATACAGCAGCTTCGAGAAGAATCATGGTAGCAGAAGGCGAGGTAAAATCTATGACGGCATCAGCACCTTTTAATTTATCAGCACTTATCTCTGAAACATGATTATTTACACCATTCAGCCCGATTAGAAGCCCTGCATCATTTCCGATAAACGGGGATGCCGGAGACTCAAACCCTGCATGAAGAGAATGCCCTCTTTGATGAATTATTCTGTAAATGGTTGTACCCATTCTGCCCGAAATTCCCGATATGGCAAAATTCATATTTTTTCACCGCTTTTTTCAAAAAGTTTAATTATATCAGCAAGTTTTTCAGCCGGAAGTTCAGTCAAAGGAAGCCTGACATCGGGCGAACACCAGCCGGCTTTAGCCATTACAGCTTTTATCGGAATAGGATTTGTTTCAACGAACATGGATCTTGCAAGCGGCAGAAGCTTGTAAAACAGAGCTCTAGCTTCCGAATGTTTTTCATCCTCGAAAAGCCTCACGACTTCAACAACAAGAGACGGAAGAATATTAGACAAAACAGAAACAACACCCTTTCCGCCCACAGAAAGAAGAGGCAGAAGAAGAGAATCGTCACCTGAAAGAACATCTATCTTATCGCCGCAAATCTCAATGAGACGCATCATCTGAGTAATATCACCGCTTGCTTCTTTGACGCCGCAAAGATTTTTTGCGCGTGAAGATAATTCAAGAACCGATTCAGGCAAAAAATTAACAACAGTTCTTCCCGGAATATTGTACAAAACGACAGGAACATCAACCGAATTTGAAATCGCGGCGAAATGCTCAATCATCCCTTTCTGCGAAGGCTTATTATA
>JAKJGA010000160.1 GCA_022704645.1 Spirochaetota bacterium | reverse complement strand
TCTTGTAAAACATACTATCAGGAATAATGAAAACCTGATATCAATTGCTGAAAAATATAATTCTGACATTTCCCACATCGCAAGATATAATGGAATAAAAAATACTCACCTGATAAAAAAAGGTTCTATCATCATGATTCCTACACAGGATGGTATTGATTATAAAGTTAGATCCGGCGACAATATTTCAAATATTGCAAAAAAATACAAGATAAGTCAAAAAGACATCATCAATTCGAACAGAATTGACTCTGATAAGATTAGAATAGGACAATGCATTTTTCTTCCTTCAGCGAAGGAGGACTTATCTGAATCATTAGACACTAAATCGGATAAAATTAAACATTCTTATAATAAGAGACTTATCAGCGCAAAAAATAATAGAACTGAACATAAAGAAGAAAATGAAGAATCTGATAAAACCATAATCAAGCAATATTCTTTTTTAATGCCTGCAACCGGCAAAATTACATCCTCTTTCGGAATACGTAGAAATCCCTTTAACGGAAGAAAAGAATTTCATAATGGTGTTGATATCGGATGTCCTATAGGAACACCTATTAAAAGTTCGGCTGACGGGAAAGTAATTTTTTCTGGATCAAAAGACGGATACGGCAACATGATAGTGATAGAGCATTCAGATAAAATGATTACTGTATACGCACATCTTGATTCAATACAGAAAAATACAGCAGATACTGTTAAGCGCGGTGAAATAATAGCTCTTTCGGGTGCTACAGGAACAGTTACAGGTCCGCATCTGCATTTTGAAATCAGAAAAAACTATGTAACAGCTCTTAATCCAATGAGGATAATCCGAAGATGAAGCATTTTGTTCTATTGATACTTGTTCCATTTCTTTTGATCGGTGCAGAACTGAAAAAAACCGAAAACAAGATAAGAATTTTTTATACGTATAACAGTTATCCGGGAGTTGAAGCCTCAGTAAAAGGTAAAGTTCTTCAGCTTGGAACTAGGGAAATATCCTCAAATGAAATTCTTCAATCGGCACAAAGAAAGACGAAAATATCAGTAAGGCTTTTTGACAGGATTGGAATCTTACCCGGAGATACTTTGTACATTATCGATGATAAAAATCTGATAGTTGCAAAGCTTTCAGTTGAAGTTATTTCAAAAACAAAAAATTTCGGCTGGCTTCTAATCGGTTACGGCAATTTCAGACGAACCAGCCCTGACATGCGGGTATGTTCAATAACAGCAGAGAGCAATCTGACAGAGGCAAAATATTTTAAAGGAAAGGGCGATTATTATATTTCAATCGGAGACTTGGGAAATGCCATTGCAATGTATGAAAAATCAGTTCAAAAAAGCAAAACATACCCTGATCCGCATATAGCTCTGGGTGAAATATATTTAGAAAAAAACATAAGTGAATATGCATTAAAAGAATATGATGAAGCTTATAAATATTTCTCAAATGTTTATGATAAGCAGGACAGGTTTGATCTTCTCAGAGGTATGGTTTTAACAAGATATAAAATGATTTACGAGTCAGTATACACAGGTATTTCATCTTCAAAAAGCAGTGAGAAGATGAAAAGTAAATTAAGAAAAGAAGCAGTAAGTTTTGGATTAAAGGCGCTTGAAATTGATCCGGCAAATCCGGATGTAAATTTTTATCTAGGCCGCTTCTTTTATGAAACAGAAAACCCTGATGACAAAAAATCAAAAGAATATCTTTTGAAATGTATTGAATCAGATCCCGAATATCAGAGTGCATACATCATTCTTTCAAAGCTTTATCTTCGGCACAAAAATCCTAATAAAGCAAAAGAATACGCAGAAACAGCTCTGCGCTTAAAACCTGAAGATGAAGCCGCAAAGAATATTATGAAACGTATCAACGAGTAATCATTTTAATGCTTTAAATGATTTAACCGATACCTCAAAAATGCTTTTCATTTTGCTGTAATCTTTTTCTTCACATAGTCCCGTTACAAAATAATCAGTTTTTCCTTTATAAATTGAAACATCCCATATACAGCTGAAATCGTTAAGTTTTCCTTTAAATACAATTCTTGAAGGATTTCCTTTATCAAGAAAAATTTCCTGATAGTCGGGTATGCTTTCCTTTAGGATCATTGTAGACCTTTCAAGAATATCTTCATCATCCTCATTCTTTCCGCCGCTTACGGTTATTGCCGGATTAATTTTCTGAATATCCTCACTCTTTTGTGAAAATAAAGCTAATGTTTCCCCCTTACCTGCTGAACTCTCCCATGCTTCGGGGTAGCTTATACTGAAATGTTCAGAATCATATTTCTTGAATCCTTCAGGAACACCCGAACAGGAAAATAGAAGAAATAGTAAAAATACATAAAAAAAAGTTTTCATAGTCTGCCATTTAATTCTTGATAAATTTTGTTAAAAAATGTCACGTTACATGATTCTGCTGAAGCAGAAGAATAATCAAGTAAAAGTTGAGGAAATATTGGTTAATAAATTTGATCTTCTCCGGTCTGCATATACCGATCTTCGTAAAAACAAAATCCGTTCAGCTCTAACCACACTTGGTATTATCATAGGTGTTTCATCAGTTATTTCCATATCCGGTCTCAGCGCCAGCGCCGCAGAAGTTGTCAAAGGAAAACTTTTTTCGTATGGCAAAAATGCCGTTAGATTTTACCAGGGTTATGGGCAGTGGGCCACTGAAACAGATTTAATCAACTTAAAACAACAGAATCCCAACATTAAATATATTACTCCGCTTTATGAACAAAACATTTATGATATTAAAAGTATTTATTATAAAATGGATATGAGCAGACTTCTAGCCACTACAAATGATTATTTTTTCATCAAGGAAATGAAACTATCAAGCGGGCGTTTTTTTTCTAACACAGAAATACTATCTGCGTCAAGAGTCGCAATTATAGGAAATACCGTTAAAGAAGCTCTTTTCGATAAGTTAAATCCTTTAGGCATGGAAATTACTATTAATAATGTTCCCTTTAAAGTTATCGGAGTTTCTGAAAGTTCCGGTACATCAATCGGCGGAAAAGACTTTGATAATTTTATCGCAATACCTTATAACCGCGTCAGCTCAATCAGGAAGCAAAAAATTCTTATTGAACAGATATATGCATCTACAGAAGAAAGTATACATGTAGATTCGCTGAAAACCAACATGTTGAAATATTTCAGATCAAAATTCCACATACTTCCAGGAAATGAAGATAAACAGCTCTTCAGAATTTCTACATCACAGGACAAATTAGAAATAGCAAATTATGTAATGAGCGCCTTAAAATGGCTTATGATTGCTGTAGCATCGATAGCTCTTTTTGTAGGCGGCGTCGGAATCATGAATATCATGCTTGCTTCCGTAAATGAAAGAATCCGGGAAGTCGGCTTAAGAATGGCAATTGGTGCAAAGAAACGCGATATTTTGCTGCAGTTTCTATCCGAATCGGTCGTACTCAGTGTAATTGGAGGAAGCATTGGAATTGTCGTAGGACTAATTTCTTACGGTATAATAGTCTATATGCTGAAATGGCCCTTTATTCTTTCTGTTTTTTCATTAGCAATATCATATTTCTTTTCAGCTGCAGTCGGGATTTTCTTCGGTTTTTATCCTGCTAAAAAAGCATCTGAAATGCTTCCTATCAAGGCATTAAAACATGTTTGATTCCATTTTCATAATGGGTCCGACTGCCTGCGGGAAAACATCAATTGCAGTCAAAACTGCATTATTAAATAACGGTGAAATAATATCTGCTGACTCACGTCAGGTCTTCAGACACATGGACATAGGGACCGGCAAAGATCTGGATGAATATAATTTATACAATATCAATTATCACATGATAGATGTCGTTTCACCAAATGATAAATTCTCTCTTCACGATTACATGTCTGGTTTTGAAAAGTCTTTTGAAAAAATCATCTCCCAAAAAAAATTGCCTGTGATTTGCGGCGGTACAGGTTTATATATTGAAGCACTGCTAAAGGGATTCAGTCTTTCTGATATACCTGAAGACGGTGAATATAGAAGCAAAATGAATTTATTGCCGAAAGAAATTCTCATAGAAAAGCTGTCAAAATATCCGGAAATATACAGTAAAACTGATTTATCTTCTAAAAAAAGAATAATACGTTCCCTTGAAATAGCAGAAAACGGGGGTAAATTCGGAAGCAATCAAAATGTATTCGTTAAAAATCCTCTAAATTTTTTAATATACTATCCCCGTGAAGAAATCAAAGCAAGAATCGAGAACCGTTTGAGAACCCGTATAGACAATGGAATGATTGAGGAAGGCAAAAAGCTTTTGCA